>JBBRUH010000393.1:0-5348 GCA_038248005.1 Cytophagales bacterium
CCATAATCGTGGTCATCCCAGATGCCTATGATAGGTGTTTTTTGAAATAAAGCTTTGTATTCTTTTCTTGCTTTTTGTAAATCATATTTCTCTTTCAAGACTGACATATCGTCTGTATCTCCATAGACATTATCACCTAGCCAAATCCATAGATTTGATTTATAGCCAGCAATGGAAGACCATAAAGGCTGTGGCTTGTCATGCCTATTACAAGAACCAAAAGTAATCATACTCAAAGAAGCTGTATTGCTTGGCTGAGGTGAAGGTTTTTGGGCTAGTGCCTTCGTAAAAGTAAAGACTAACAGAATTAATATTAGAGAATAAACTTGCTTCATTTTTATTTATTTTATGTTTTGATATTTTATGAGTTCAAAACTATGAAAGATTCAAAAAGAAATGAGCCTAATCATATTAAAGTTATATTAAATTAAGAGTCGAGTTAAATCGCTACTCAGATATAAACTTAGCCTTGTTTAAGTTGATAGGTATCTGAGCAATGATTAGAAAGGTTCGTCTTTGAATAGTAATAAAAATCCTTCTTAACTGTGAAATACAAGGTTTTATATAAATTGTACTATAAATTCTTCTTTTACTTTTAAAAGTAAAAAAAATATCATTTTACAAGCATAAAATAGTGCTTTGTTGCTTGTTTCAATACATTGGTTTTGCTTTTTTTACATTCCACAATCAAAAACACATTCAATATGAAAAAGCAATTTTCTAAAGAACAATCTATTTGTAAAGTAACCTTTCAATTGCCTCAAGAAGCTGCCCCTAATGCACAAACCGTCATGGTGGTGGGTGACTTTAATGATTGGCAACCTCAGCAAGGCACTACTCTCAAACTTGACCGCAGTGGTTTTTTCAAAGCCGAGCTAGACCTAGCAACTGGGCAAGAGTATCAATTTCGCTACCTTATAGATAACTCTCGCTGGGAAAATGACTGGTCTGCTGACAAATATGTTCCTACTCCTTTTCAAGGAATTGAGAACTCAGTAGTTTCTCTAGTAGAAGCTGCAACAGTTACCAAAGCTGCTAATAAAGTAAGTGCAACCCCTAGCAAACAAGCTACTCCCAAGGCTGAGCAACCTGCTGTCAAAGCTGAAAAAGTAACTACGGATGACTTAAAAAAGATTGAAGGAATAGGCTCTAAAATCGCCGAAAAGCTTCAAGAGGTTGGTATCTCAACATACACAAATCTTGCAAAAGCTCCTTTAGCCAAGCTCAAAGAAGTGCTTGCAAGTGCAGGTACTCGCTACAAAATGCAAGACCCTAACACTTGGATAGAACAAGCTCAACTTGCCAAAGAAGGAAAATGGAAAGAACTAAAAGACTGGCAAAAAACACTGAAAGGTGGTAAAAAGTAAAAAAAAGACCTTCCAAGTTTTACACTTAGAAGGTCTTTTTATCTTATAAATACTGTATTACTACTTCTTAAAAACAAACTCTACACGTCTATTTTTTGCTCTGCCTTCATCAGTATAGTTAGTGGCTACAGGCATAGCACTTCCATATCCTTTGAAGCTAATTCTAGTTTCTGAAATTCCTTGTGAAATAAGGTAAGTTTTGACTGACTTGGCTCTGTCGTCAGAAAGTGTGGCATTAGATGATTTATTACCAATATTATCCGTATGCCCTGAGATTTCTATATTCCAAGTTGAGTTTTGTTTTATTAGACTGACTACTTTATTTAGCTCTACAAAAGAGGAAGTTTTTAAATTATATTTGGCAAAATCAAAGAGTACATTTTTAAGTATAAAAGTCTTATCAGTGGTGATTTTTGAATTATCATTAAAGTAGTTAATCTCTTGTGAGGCGGTTTCTTCACTAAAAAAACTTTGTGTAAAAGTAGGAAGTCCTAACATTGCCTCTCTTCCGGCAAGTTCTACGGCATCGTTTTGATATTCACATGCTAAGCCTAACATATTGGGTTTATTGATTACGCCTAAGTAAGGAGTTTTATAGATGGGGAAATAAATTTTTCCATCTGGAGCAGACTGCAATGCACCCACCCATTTGTTATTGAGGCTTTTACCTACTTCTATTCGAGAGGCCATGATGGCTTCTTCTGAGCCAGCTTGTAAGTTAAATTGATAGACTTTTCCTTCTCCTGCTGCTGATGCATATAATAATGAGCCATTAGGAGAAAATTCTATTCCATAGGTATAAGATTTCTCTGGAAATTGCAAGAAAATAGGATTACTGACCTGACCTGTGGCATTGTCAAAGTCTAAAAGTTCTACGGCATGTTGGTCTTCTAATGCAAGTGCGATATTAGTACCGTCTGAGTTTAGCTTCATGTAGCCTTGGGTATTCAGTTTATCACCTTTGTGTGTTGTACCTACTTTGCTGATGATTGGAGATTCGCTTAAGCCCTGACTAGTAAGCAAATAGGCTAAAAAAGCATCTGATTCCCACTCATGAACAATAATCCAGCTATCACGATTATTACGATGCTTTACGGCGGTGAGTTTTTCGGTAACATTGGCTTTTAGTTTCACATTCTTTTCGGCACTGACTACATCTCCTAGACCTTCTGCAAGGTTTAAATCTACCACAGAATAGCAAAAACCATCATCTCCAGCAGAAGATGCGATAGTAAAAAGATAATATTTTTTGGAGTTGGCTAAGGGCGTTTGCAAGACTATTCCTGATTGTGTGGAAGAGGGATGTCCTTTCAAGCTATCTCCATTAGGCATTAGTTCATGGTTTTTATTCCAGACTTTGATACCATCAGTATAAAAAAGTAATTTACCCTCTTTATCACAGATAGTAACGCAACCCTCTTCGGTGGAGAGTGCAGAAGAAGTGAGTGCTACAGGAGTTCCTGAGCTAAAATCCACTCCTGCTTTATTCCCAAAGTACCAAGTGTTTGCTTCTTTTTGGGCATAAGAAAAGGGGCTAATAAATAGCAAAAGACTTAAAAATAAATAGGCGAGGTAAGAGTGTTTTGGGTGCATGATTTTTCAAGAAAAAAGTTATGTAATTGATTATAAATACTTTATACGTTTTTTCTTGAAAAGGGATTAGTGAAAATAAATGAGATGAGTATTTTATGCATATCCATTCTAAGAAAGACTGCATTTTATATGAATAGAAAAATTGACAATATAATTTTTGGAAACAACCAAACTTTAATCATATTCGTGAAAAATAAAAAAATGAATAAGAATCTCCTCATCATTCTCTTAGTGATAATTAGTTTATTATCCTTAGGCTATGGTTTTTATCAACAAAGCCAAGTTCTTGAAGCACAAAGTCAGGTTCTTGAAGCACAAAAGCAAGTTGAGATGGCAGAAATGCAAGCTACAATGGCTAAAAAATAAGCTGAAATGGCAATGAAAGCAGAGCAACAGGCTAAAGTGCAAAAAATGAGGGCTATTGAGGAGTTGAATAAATTAAAAAAATAGAACTGATACTGATATTTTATACTACAAGCCCCATAAATAAATTTATGGGCTGTATTTCATTCTTTCGCCACAAGCTGAAATCGTTGTTTGAAACTGAAATATGACACTGTTATTTGTTCTTCTCCATCACTACCGTAGTCGGAATCTCAAAAATATCTTTTCGTTCTATGAGGAGTTTGAGTTCAGGAATCATTTTGAGAGAATCTAGTTTGTCTTTGCGTGCGATGACATAAACTTCGGGATACTCTTGGATGGCTTTACGTAACTCTTCTAGGCGTACATAGCTTTTGATTTCTTTCTGAGCATAAAACACAAAGGCAGGATTAAAAAAATGATAGGCAACAATAGGCTTTTTTAAATCCATCTTTTGACGAGCTACATAGACAGGATTTTCTCTATCTACTTGTGGAAAAGCAAGCCAGTAAAAAACTAGATTTAGTGCTATAAAAGTGAATGCTTGTGTAGTAATGACTCTCGGAAAGTTTTTTTGATATAAAAAAATAATCGCCAATAAACCACCCACAGGCAGAAAGGCAAAATAATATGCCAAATAAGTCATACTAGAAAGAGCCTCATCAAAGCCTAATCCGATGTAAATACCCACAGGCAAGATTAAAGTCAAGACGAAAAAAAACCAAGTACTAAGCTGGCGAGTAAAACGATTACTTGCACTAAATTCAAAATTTGCCAAATAATAGCCCAAAATCACTGCCCAAAAAGGATAAAGCGGTACGGTATAGTTGGGTAATTTGGTGCTAGAAATAGAGAAAATCAATAAAATACCAGCCCCTGCCATCAGGCAGAATAGCAAGACAGGAAACTCTTTGCGTTTTTTCCAAGCTACTCCGATAGACTGTAAAAGATAGACTCCCAAAGGCATCAAACCTATAAAAACATACGCCCAAGTAATCAAAAATATTCCTCCATGACCTTCCATTGGGCTACTAAATCTCTCAAGATTCTGCTCTAAAAAGAATGCCCTTGTCCATGCACCATCCGTAGCATAATGCACTGCAAAGTACCATGGCAAAGCCACTAAAAGCATCAGTAAAACACCTATGAATGGACGAAAACTGAGTATATTTTTCCAAGTAAATCTCTGAGAGAAAATCAAAAATAAGAAAACACCTAGCCCTGGCATAACCATCCCAATCGGCCCTTTGCAAAGGATTGCTAATCCCAATGAGATATAACCAAAAAACGAATACCAAAACTTCTTTTCTTCATGCCCCACGAAAAGTGCAAATGTGCCTACTGTACCAAAAAATATCAGGTAAGGGTCAGGCACTGCCATGTGAATCTGAATGGAAAAATGAGTAGAAACTAGCAAAACTACGGATGCCCAACGTGCTGATCTTTCATCTAGATAACGAGCTGCAAAGAGGTAGGTAGCTAAGATAGTAAATACCCCGAAAATGACAGAAAAAAACCGAGCAGCAAACTCTCCAAACCCAAAAACACTGTACGAAATCATCATAAAATAATAATGTAAAGGAGGTTTTTGGACACGTAATTCATTGTTGAAAGTAGGCACTATCCAGTTATTTCGCTCTAGCATCTCTCTTGCACAGCCTGCATTGCGGGCTTCATCTAATGAATAAATATCTAGCTGCCCCATATTGGCAGAAAGCATGATATAGGCACTAATCGTCAAAAAAAGAATCCAAATAATTTTAGGCATCTCGAGTTTTTCTTAAATTTTGCCCAAAACTAAAACAAAAAATACAATCTTGGAGAGATATAAGGTATAATTCATCTTTTTTGCTTTCTTTGAAGATGAGAGTGCTTCTATTTCTTGAATGTAAAAGACGAAAGGACTGGTGCATCTCAAAATGTCGTTTTTGCTTAAAATGTAATTGAAAAACGCACTCTATTGAGAATAGTTGGTTACTGTTTTTTCTAAGTACATAACAAAAAATAAGTTTAGCTTTTTTGGAA
>JBBRUH010000394.1:0-5338 GCA_038248005.1 Cytophagales bacterium
ATTATTTATGTGAATAGTTAATTTATAGAAATTAAAACAGAATAATATTCTGCTTATGAATAAATAACCAGCTGATTAAAAGAGTAATTTTATATAGTAAGCAAGTAATTTTGAATTAATTATATATCTCAAAATTAAAGTTTTTGCCAAATCAGTTTGTTAAGTTAGAAAATATTTTTTGATTAATCAAAACGATTTAGTTTTTTTCTAGTCAAAATTGGTTTAGATATACTTTAACATATATTAAATATAACTATTTTAATATTTGCTTTAATATATATTCTTTTATGTATTCTTTTTTCTTAACTAGATTATTTTCAAAATATAGATATAATCCAAATCACAAATAGAATAAGGGTTTAAGGAGTAGAAATGTTTTGAGGAACTAATTTGATTTTTAGAAGGGATATAAAACAGATTTTCTTAAAACGAACCTATTTTTATGAAATCAATGAGCTATTTATAAAGATGGGACGAGTCCTAGTTTTATGGGGAATTTAATAGGATGCTAGACCTTCCAAGTCTGACAGACTTGGAAGGTCTAATATTTACGGAGGTTATATGTTATTAAAATTCAGATGTTTACACTAAAAAATAAATCCTTCATTATCAATACTTTAATAACTAGTGACTAATCTCTTATTTAGCAAAGTTTTGAACTTCACCTGCTGTATTGGTAGAGGTTAATTTTCCATCATCAGAAAAAGCAAATTTGTAAAAAACTTTGGAGGCATTGGGAAAGGATGCTTCACAACTTTGCTGTGCCTTGTTCACGTTTTTGAGGTTTAACTTAATTCTGTCTTTAGTTTTAGGAGATTTATAATATACTTCCCAATTTCTTTCAGCATCCATTTCTAAATAAATCATCTCTTGGATGCCTTCTTCATTAGAGATGTAAGTGCCTGGTAGGCTATTACTCTGCTTAACAGACCCTAAGTCTTGAACTTTTTGAGCATGTACCTTCATTGCTGCATAAGCTCCTTTAGCAAATTCTTCATCTATTACCACATACACAAGACCCTCTTCTGAATCAGTGGGTTCTAGAGCGTTTTTATCATTACAGACTGTGATATTAAAAGTTTGTATTTGGTTTATCTTTTTATTTGGATTCTGTAAAGTAGGAGTATAACCACCCATCGGGTCAGAAGTCAGATTTTCCTCCTTGAATGCTGATTCATTGGTCATTCTCAGAGTAAGTTTGTCTTCTCCTATTTCATAAGTACCCGAAAGCACCGAACTTTCAAAAAATGACATCGCTGATGAATTAAAACTATATGCCTTAACTTGATTATTTTTTTCAAAAATCAAATATATTCCATATTCAGAATAAGTAATTCCATCACATCCCATTTTACCATCTTCGGATGAAGGAATCCCTGCACTATATACCTTTCCTTCAAAAATATCCTCACCAGACTTTTCATTACCTGTCTCTTGAGAAAAAATAGAATCAATTTGATTATTATTTTTTTCATCTGTGCTAGATGAATTACAAGATGGCAGAATGATAAATAATAAACTAATTAGTAAAATGAGGATATTTTTCATTGCATAAAAGTTTAAGATTAGAACGCAAAATTTTATTTTGTTTAAAACTACTTTAAAAAAATAAAGCTAACAAGCTTTTATTAGATTTACTTATTTATCAAAAAACACACTCTTTATTTCTTTTGAATTAATTTTTTTCTTATCTTGATTTTTCATAAAAAACGAATGCCATGAAACCCTCTACTAATTTTTTAAGAATTGCTGGGCTAGCCTTAGTCTTCTTCTTATTCCTAAACCTATCCTTTGCCCAAGAGATTGCTCGGTTTAAGGCACACCAACGCTCAAAAGGCTTAAATGAAGCTGTGATTTCTCCCAAGTCTAACTTTATCCTGACAGCAGGGGAAGATAGCACTGCACAACTTTGGGACTTGTCTGGGAAACTTCTACATACTTTTAAGCACGAAAAAGAAAACGTCAAAGCCATTGCTTTTTCACCAGATGAAAAACTCATTGCCACAGGCGGAGATGATGAAAAAGTAAACGTTTGGCAGGTGAATAATAAAAAACTAGCTTATACACTTACCCTCGAGAACCCTATTATGGATTTGCAGTTTTCGCCTGATGGTAAATACCTAGTGGTTTCTGAGCAAACGAAGCATTTAATGGTCTATGAAGCACAGAAAGGAAAATTCATCAAAGAATTTCCAATCAAAGCCAATTCAGTCAGTAAGATAGCCATTTCTCCTCAAAGTGATGAAATCATAGCAGCTTGGGGATTTGGGCTAAATTATTATACCTTTCCAGAGGGAAATCCGATTACAGTTTTTGATGATTTACAGTTTGAGACAGATGCTATTCAACCAAATAAAAGCAATAAAGCTTTGTTTTCGCCTGATGGAAAGCATTTGCTTACTTGGCAAGCAGGTGATTTTAATAATGTGGAATATAATAGAATGCATAAATGGAATCCTGCTGATGCCACCCACGAGCAGTCTTATAAAGGTTTGGTAGGAGCTTTTGAAGTAGCTTATTCCCATGATGGTAAATATCTATTGATGGGGGGAGATGATTGGCAAGACAAAGATTTTTCTAAAAATACAGGTACATTGCACTTACTAGAAGCAGAAACAGGCAAAGCCCTTGGAGAGATTCAGGCACATAAACTTGGAATTACTTCTATTGATTTTAGTGCAGACGGTAAATATCTACTGACGGCAGGAGGAGATAATCGAGAAGTAATTATCTGGGATGCACCCAAAATACTGGCATTAAGAAATGCTACTTCCCAAACTTCTACCAATAAATCAATAGAGAATACGACTAAAAATGAGAAAAATACCAAAACTGAAAGCATTGATTTGGAAGATATTGACTTGACGATGCCTGATGCCAAGTATTATGCACTCATTATTAATGTAGGAGAATACAAAGATCCAAAAATTAAAAATTTAGATTCTCCTCAAAAAGATGCCATCAAACTCAAAAACACTTTAGAGAAAATGTATAGCTTTGATACCGCCCTAAGTGTCCATCTCAATAACCCTACAAGGGCAGACATCATCACCGAATTAGATAAACTAAGCCGTAAAGTAACTGAAGATGATAATTTACTCATTTTTTATGCGGGACACGGTTACTGGGATGAAGACTTGCAGCAAGGCTATTGGCTACCTACAGATGCCCAAGCAGACTATCGTGCTAACTGGCTCGCCAATAGTGAATTGGGTAATTATATCACAGGAATCAAAAGCAAGCACACTTTATTGATTACAGATGCTTGTTTTAGTGGAAGTATCTTTGAGAATACACGCAATGCCTTTGACAATGCTCCCCAACATATCCAAAATCTATATGACCGTAGCAGCCGCAAAGCGATGACAAGTGGAATGAAAGAAGAAGTGCCAGACAAGAGCGTGTTTCTAGAATATCTAGTAAAAGGGTTGGAAGAAAATAAAAAGAAATACCTTACAGCAGGAGAGCTTTTTAACTTCATAATAGAGCCTGTATTGAGCAATACCAAAAATGCACCTCAGTATGGGGTCATCAGAAATACCAAGCACGAAGGAGGTGATTTTATCTTTGTCAAAAAACAGTAACATATACGCTATATTGCTCATGTTGCTTTGTCTTTTGCTCATGGTATAAACTAAATATAGGCTAAGTGATTGATTTTTAATGAAAAGACTTTGCTAATTAAAATTAAAAGTGTTAATTTTGTTAGCTATAATTGTATCAATTGCAAATCTAAAAATCTTGTCCTATGTTTCTAAGCAAAAATCTCAAATTTTTACGTGAGCAAAATGGTCGCCAAAGCCAAGAAAATCTAGCCAATTCACTTGGCATTACGAGAAGTGCTATTTCTTCTTATGAAGATGGACGAGCAGAGCCTAAATTGGTGGTCATGAACAAGGTAGCACATTATTTTAATGTAACACTTGATCAACTCTTAAATGTAGATTTGGGAAATGCAGATGCGGTTAATTTGGATAACCATAAAGAACTTAAAAAATACACCTCAGCTCAAAATATGAGGGTGCTGACCATCACCGTAGATAAAGAGGACAATGAAAATATAGAACTTGTCCCTGACAAGGCTGCCGCAGGTTATTCTAGGGGTTTTGCAGATGCAGAGTTCTTGAAAGATTTACCCAAATATCAGCTTCCCTTTCTCTCAAAAGGACGTACTTATAGAGCCTTTGAGATTACAGGCGATTCCATGCTTCCTTTGATGCCTAACTCTATCGTGATAGGAGAGTATGTAGAAAACTGGAATGACATCAGAGATGGACAAGTCTCTGTGGTAGTTTCTAAAAATGAAGGAATCGTACTCAAAAAAGTATATAACAAAATCACCGAAAGAGGCACTTTTCTACTCAAATCATCTAATATCGCTTATAGCCCTTATGAAATCTTTGCAGATGAGATTTTGGAAGTATGGAAATTCGCCGCCTATATCAGCAAAAACCTTCCCGAAGAAAACGGAACAGTCTCAGAGCTTCGCAAAGCCTTTGGACGCTTAGAAGATGAGTTTAGAGAGATAAGACTTGCTTATGGGAAGTTAAAACCTTAAAAATTGATTCTCGGAAAATTTTCAAGGTAAACAGTAAAACCTAGTAAGTAGATAGTCGAAATTAGCTTGCACTCACCGATTCTCTATTTAGATTTTTTATTTTGTTTATTGCACTTTTTTCAAAATAAAAATAAGTCCTTTTCTTTGAATATAATTTGGTAAAAGTTTATAGCCAAATTATATTCACAAAGTGAGAATTGCTAGTTTATGCTTTAATCTTGCCATAAAATACTGATTATCAAAACTTTACCAAGATTACTTATCATCTATAACTCATCACTTATCCTTAATTAATATTAAGAATAAGTTAGAAATACTAATCACCTTACTCAAGTCTCAACTCACTTGGAAGTCTTTGCCTCTGTGCATATCCATCAAATTGATCATATCTTCTGTCAGGATGTGCTGCACGAATTCTATCATATATAGTGAGTGCATTTTGAAAACTATTTTTGACTCCTCTATACCTTGTTTTAGCATTATTAAGTCTTGTTTCTAGGGTAGCTCTTACTCTTCCTTGTGCTTCACTAGGGTTCATCAATTCAAGGCGTGTTTTGTCTTGCTGATAAGTGCTATACATTGCTTCTGCTGCACTCCATCCACTATTACCTGAGCTAATGTGACTTCTAGCTGAAGTATATTCAGCGACGTGTTCACCGTCCCCATACCAGTGTTCTTCTCCCCAAGTTTCGTAGGCGGTATGTTGTTGAGCATACGCTCCATTATGAATCCAATGTGCTCTTCTTGATTCATTGCCTACCTCTATGGTTTCATTGCGTG
>JBBRUH010000395.1:0-5327 GCA_038248005.1 Cytophagales bacterium
GATGATGTAGGAGGTAACTATGCCAATTCACTTGATTTAGAAAGTGATTTAGCTCGTATAATGGCTAACCGTACACTTGAAGCAAGTGACGTATCTGGCAATGGAGCAAGAGATTTAGACGCTGTGCCCAATGCCATTGTATTAGATGATAATGGCAGACCTACTATCTCAGGTTACGGCAGAGATGGAGATAAGCGTGGCGAATCAGGGAATAATGATGTATATATGTTTACTGGAGTCCATCTCACTTATATTTTTGGAAGAGATGCAGATGTAATCTGTTCAGAATCTAAAAGAAGAACTTTTGGAAAACGCCCACGAAATGCTTTTAAACGTAAATAGCATAGTTGTTAAAATTTTTCATAAAAGACTCTTGTGCTATTCAGTGCAAGAGTTTTTTTAGTAGTGTAACACACTTACTTTCAATCACTTTAAACCTATAAGTTTTTAAATGACAGAAGCAGAATAATTGTTCGATTTAGTATTTGTAAAATACTCATTATCAAGTTATTACAAACTTATTACACATAACTTATAACTCATCTCCTACCAAATAACTCATTGATTACCATTTGATTTTGCTTAAAGCTCCCTTTTAACCTAACTTTGCAGAAAAAATATCCATGAAAACAAAAGGCACTCTCAATACAAAAGTCAATATCGTAACACTTGGCTGTGCTAAGAACCTAGTCGACTCAGAAAATATCTTGACACAACTAAGAGGCAATGGGATAGAAACCTCTCATGAATCTGAAAAATCAGATGCCAATATAGTCATCATTAATACCTGTGGCTTTATAGACAATGCCAAACAAGAATCTATAGATACCATCCTAGAATATGCACAAGCAAAAATAGATGGCTTAATCGAAAAAGTATATGTAACAGGCTGTTTATCAGAACGCTATAAAGATGATTTAGAAAAAGAAATACCTCAAGTAGATGCCTTCTTTGGCACTAGGGACTTACCTCTTTTGCTCAAAAAATTTAAAGCAGATTATAAACAAGAGTTGGTAGGCGAACGATTACTCACTACACCCAGACACTACGCCTATCTCAAAATAGCAGAAGGTTGTGATCGTCCTTGTTCTTTCTGTGCGATTCCTTTGATGCGTGGCAAACACGTTTCTCAGCCTATTGAGCTTATCTTACAACAAGCACGTAGCTTTGCAAGGCAAGGTACTAAGGAGCTTATATTGATTGCTCAAGACCTTACCTATTATGGCTTAGATATTTACAAAAAGAGAAACCTTGCCGAATTATTAGATAGATTGGCAGATGTAGAAGGGATAGACTGGATTAGACTACAGTATGCTTACCCAGCAGGTTTTCCAATGGATATATTAGACGTCATCAAAAATCGCCCAAATATCTGTAATTATTTAGATATGCCTTTGCAACACGGAGCTGATAATATGCTCAAAAAAATGCGAAGAGGAATCACTCGTGCCAAAACCGAAAACTTAATAGATAGCATTCGGCAGACCATCCCTGAGATAGCCATTCGTACTACACTCATCTCGGGGCATCCAGGAGAGACCGAAGCAGATTTTGAAGAGTTGTATTATTTTGTAGAAAAAATGCGATTTGAACGACTAGGTATTTTCAACTATTCTCACGAAGAAAATACTCATGCCTTTGGAATGGAAGATGATGTGCCAGAAGAAATTAAAGAGGAACGGTCCAGTACGATTATGGAGCTACAGCAAATTATCTCCTCTGAGCTAAATGAGCAAAAAATTGGTAAAACATATAAAGTTTTATTTGACCGCAAAGAAGGAGGTTATTTTGTGGGACGAACTGAGTTTGACTCACCCGAAGTAGATAATGAAGTACTACTCAAAGCAGACCAAAATTATGTAAGAGTAGGTGATTTTGCTACAGTCAAAATCATAGATGCTACGGAATTTGATTTGTATGGTGAATTAGTAAAGTAACACTATTTAGCAAGATAATAACGCCCCTCAATAGGGTAATGATCTGAATAAGGGATTTTGTTCCAAGTTTTAAAATCTAAAATACTTATTTGGGGGCTATAAAACTGATTATCGATTCTTAAAAAAGGAATTTTACCATTGTAAGATATTCCGAAACCTTGCCCAGCTTGCTCAAAGGCATTATAAAATGTTTTTTTCATCTGTCTGTAAGTATAACTCCACGGGAAATCATTAAAATCACCTGTCAAAATAATAGGATATTGACTTTGGGAGATAAAATCTTCAAGAAACTTAACCTGACCAGCACGACTGATATCGGCTAATCTGATTTTATGAGCAAGATTTTTAAATTTCCGTCCCATTTGTCTGCTACTAGCTTCTACTTTTACTACTTCTGCATCGTCCAAAAAAATAGATTGAAGATGAACATTGATGATTCTTACTGTATCATTTCCTATTTTTATATCTGCATAAAGCCCTCTACTTTCATGATGCTCTTCTAAGGGAAAACCACCACTCTCTACTATTGGAAATTTACTTAAAATAACCAACCCAAAATAACCCTCTTTCTTGGAAAGGTTGTTCCAAGGCATAATCTTGTAGTCATAGCCTTGCTTTTTAGCTAGGTGATACATTGTATTGAGAGAGTCAGATTTTTCTAAATGATGAAACTCTTGAAAGCATTTAATCTCAGCAGGGTTGTTGATTATCCAGTCTATCATCTTATGAGTACTTCCTGGTTTTTCATCTTGCAGATGTTTGTAAGCATTAAATACCCTCACATTATAGCTCAATACAGAAAAAGAAAGATGATTAGGTAATTCACGTTCTTTTAGAAATCCATAAGCTACTATACTCTGAAAATGATGATGCCCTATCAGAAGCACTAGCCAAGGCATTAACCAAGCCCATGGACGATACCTAATAAAAAAGATGCCTAAGATAAGTTCTATAAGAATCCAAAAAGGAATCGTAATTGCATACAAGCTCAGATTAGGGTAGTCTTTAGGGCTAAAGCTTGCCGAAAAAAAAGCCCCTAATGCAAATAAATGTATCAGAAATACAAGTATAAGTGCTATTTTTTTCAAGAAATTAATAACTTTATGATAGACATGTTATTTGGTTATTGGATAATTTAAGAGATTAATCACTCTACTATTTATTGGCTCAATTACTAATTGTCTTAAATTTTGAGACTCTTCTCTTAATATTTATCTAAGTTAGTATTTTGTATCGAAAAAAGAGAATTTTCATAAAAAAAACGCAAAAGACGATAAATACTTTACGCTTTGTTTGAAAGTATCAATAAAAACCTTATTTTTGCATCTTAAACTTTTAAAGAAAAATGGTAGAATCAATATGAAAGCATTTAAGAATAATATGAATTAACCAAAAGCTTACATGCGTGCGGGTAGTTGAAAAGGATGTAAATCATTCCTTTAATTCTTAAATCAATAAAACTACTGGTTTTCTTATAAAAGGGCTTTATGCCCTATTTTTGTGTTTATGGATATAGAAAAAAAAATACATCAAATACTAAATTCTATCATAGATGAGCATCACTTTGTGGTAGAGGTTATTTATAAAGATAAAAAACCAAAATCTAAACTATCTATCTATTTAGATGGAGATAAAGGAGTTTCTATAGATATTTGTGCTGAAGTAAGTAGGCAATTATCAGAAGAATTAGATACCTTAGATTTGATAAATGGAGAGTTTGATTTAGAAGTATCATCACCTGGTGCAGATAAACCTTTGATACATCAAAGGCAATTTACACAGCACATTAACAGGACTTTAAGCGTAACATCCTTAGACGGGCAAACACAAGAAGGGATACTTAAAGAAAATAATCAAGAAAATATAACATTAGAAGTTATAAAAAATAAAAAAAGTAAAGTAGCTGAGACACTAACAATCCCTCATGCTCAAATAAAAGAAGCAAAAGTATTGATATCATTCAAATAAATCATGGCAAAAGCACAGTTAGACGAAAAAAATAAGTTTATAGATTCCTTTGCGGAGTTCGCACGTTCCAAAAACATTGACAGTAATACAATGACTGACTTGCTAGAGGAAGTATTTCGTACACTTATAAGGAGAAAGTATGGCTCTGACCAGAACTTTGATGTTATCATCAATACTGAAAGTGGCGACTTAGAAATGAGAAGATTTAGGCTAGTAGTTGCTGATGACTCAGAAGAAATCAATGACTCTGATAAAATTCCTTTAAGCGAAGCACGTAAGATAGAAGATGACTTTGAAATCGGAGAAGAAGTAGCAGAAGATATTCAGTTAGAAGACTTTGGTAGAAGAGCCATTCTGACAGCTAGGCAGACTTTGATGCAAAAAATCAAAGACCTAGAAAAAGGAAGTCTCTATGATCGCTACAAAGATATGGCAGATGAACTAGTTACTGCAGAGGTTTATCAGATACTTGGGCGTGATGCTCGTGAAGTATTGCTCACTGATAGTGAAGGTAGTGAACTAGTGTTACCTCGCTCTCAACAGATACCGAAAGACCGTTTTCGTAAAGGAGATACGGTAAAGGCAGTGATACACAAAGTAGAGATGATTAACGGTAACCCCAAAATCATTCTTTCTCGTACCTCACCTGTGTTTTTGGAGTGCTTATTTGAGCAAGAAATTCCAGAAGTATATGATGGATTGATTACCATCCGTAAGATAGTGCGTGAGCCAGGTGAAAGAGCCAAAGTAGCCGTAGAATCTTATGATGACCGCATAGATCCAGTAGGAGCATGTGTAGGAATGAAAGGTTCTAGAATCCATAGCATTGTGAGAGAACTCAATAATGAAAATATTGATGTGATTAACTACACGGAGAATTTAGATTTATACATCTCTCGTGCTTTGAGTCCTGCCAAAATCTCTAATATTGTGTTAGAAGAAAATGGACGTATCTCGGTATATATGAAACCTGACCAAGTATCTCTTGCCATAGGTAAGGGAGGGCATAATATCAAACTTGCAAGCCGTCTAGTAGGCTATGAGATAGATGTATTTAGAGATGTAGAAGATGTGGATGAAGATGAAGACATAGAATTGTCTGAATTTGCAGATGAGATAGAAGGTTGGATTCTGGAAGAACTAAGAAGAATAGGCTTAGATACTGCTAAAAGTGTGATAGAACTTGGAAAAGATACCCTAGTTAAAAGAAGCGACTTAGAGGAGGAAACTGTAGAACACATCTTAACGTTACTTAGAAGAGAATTTGAGTAAAATAATACCTTGGGTTATAACCCAAAAGGCAGGTTGAGTAATTTAATCTTTAAATAAATTTCTAACAATTAAATCATTGGCTCAATAAGACAAACTTTATTTTAAATAAAGAGGATTCAATAATAAATTTAAGACTTAAAAAAATAATCA
>JBBRUH010000396.1:0-5315 GCA_038248005.1 Cytophagales bacterium
GCCAAAGGATTTCTAATTAATGCAGATGTAAATGCTAGTTACAATATTATCAAAAAAGTAGCTCCAAAGATTTTCAATGGAGTAGAGGCTGTCGTAGTCCAGCCAGATAGATATTTTTCTATAAAATAAATGACTATTTATCTACTCTCTGAAAGTATTTTTTAAAAAAAAGATAAAATATTTACTTTAGAGTCTATATACAAGACAAAGGCAAACTATTCAAAATCAACATACACATGCGTTTTATCATTAGTGGAGGAGGTACGGGAGGACATATTTATCCAGCCATAGCCATCGCCAATGAGCTAAAAGCTCTTCACCCAAACTCGGAAATCCTCTTCGTGGGTGCAAAGGGAAGAATGGAAATGGAAAAAGTACCTCAAGCAGGCTACCCTATTGAAGGGCTTTGGATTAGTGGTATCCAACGCAAACTTACACTCAAAAATCTAGCTTTTCCCTTTAAAGTAATTTCTAGCATTTTGGAGGCTCGTAAAATTATTCTCCGTTTTAAGCCAGATGCCGTAATAGGTGTAGGCGGGTATGCCAGCGGGCCTTTGCTTTACGCCGCTACACAACTTAAAATACCAGCACTTATCCAAGAACAAAACTCGTATGCTGGCTTGACCAATAAATGGCTTGCCAAAAAAGTTCAAAAGATTTGTGTAGCCTATCCACACATGGAGCGATTTTTCCCTGCCCAAAAAATAGTCTCAACAGGCAATCCAGTAAGAGGAGATATTCTGGATTTGAAAGATAAAAGAGAGCAAGCACTTGACTTTTTTAAACTAAATCCTCAGAAAAAGACCATTCTGGTCGTGGGTGGAAGCCAAGGCTCAAGAAGTATCAATGAAGCCATCTCTCACAATTTATCCAAGTTTATAGAAAAAGATATTCAGCTTATCTGGCAGACAGGTAAGAATAGTTTTTCGGAAGCTCCTGACAGTCAGTTACTTTTAGAGAATCCACTGCTACACCGAACAGAGTTTATCTATAAAATGGATTTAGGCTATGCCGCTGCAGATGTAGTTATCTCTAGAGCAGGTGCTTTAGCAGTCTCAGAGCTTTGTATAGCTGCCAAGCCGACTGTGTTTGTGCCATTGCCTTCTGCTGCCGAAGATCACCAAACCAAAAACGCTGAAAGCCTCGCCCAGCAAAATGCAGCTTGGCTAGTTTCAGATACACAAGCACGAAATGAAGTGGTAGAAAAAGCCATCTCGCTGCTTGAAGATGAAGCATTGTCTAAGACTTTTTCAGAAAATATTCAGAAGCTTGCCAAACCCAATGCTACACGTCAAATAGCTGAGGAAGTACTTAAACTAGTCAGATGTTAAGTAAGAGATTAGTTATAAATTATTGGTTTCTTTTTCTGTGGTTCGTGTCTTTACGAATCACTACTGATGTTACCCCAGCCCCTTCCCCTCAGTGGGAGGGGGGGGGCAAGACTATGATAATCAAGTATTTAAGTCCTTTCTCCTGAGGGGAAAGGATTTAGGATAGTGGTCAGACTTTTCCGTAATTCATGTCTTCACAAACCACTACTAATTTCGGTTCGTGAAGACACAAACCGAGGTTTAAGCCTCATTAAGTTCTCTTAAATGCTCTATATCAAAATAGCGATCAATGGTAAACATAGACCCTGTATAGGTTAATTTGTAAAGACAGACATTTGCATGCTCAAAACGCTCCATATCTTTTATCTCATAATTAAGCAAAAGACAAAGGAAAATACGCATTGCTCTGCCGTGCATACAAATTAAGATTTTCTCTTCTTCGGGGCGAGAAAGGATAATGTCTAAGATAGGCTTTTGACGTGCATAGACTTGTAAAGGACTTTCTCCACCTTCTATAGCTAAATCTACAATTCCTCTTTGCCATTCAGAAAGCATAAAATAATAATAGGCATCTTCCTCAGGTAAAATAGGGCGACCTTCTTTTTTTCCCCAACTAATTTCATTTAGACCTTCATGCTTTTCTATGGGTATATTTTTATCTAAAAAAGGAGCAATTGTTTGGTAGGTTCTTTTTAGCTTAGAGATATAGATTTTATCAAACGCTATGTCTTGATAAGCCTCGTAAAAAGCCTGTGCTTGCTGTAGCCCTACTTCATTAAGGTCTGAATCAATGCCGCTGCCTTGCACTACTCCTTGTTTATTATAATCGGTTTGTCCGTGTCTGATTAGGTATATTTCTTTCATAGATTTTAAGTATTATGAGGGATGGTTATATGCAAAATTAACATGAAAAACCTCTAAATTTTACTTTTTAGAGGTTTTTATCCATCCCGATTTTTAATCATAGATGTACCGAAGTCTTCTTAGCATCAAATTGTTTTAAATTATCTTTCACCCAAAAACCCACACTATCCATTTAGAATCATATAAATTTAGAAAAACTTTGATATATTTTCTCTAGATAAATCATTCATTTTTAGGTGTAAAAATCTCACTATCAAATGCTTATATAAAAATAATACCTCATTCATCACTAATAACTCATCACTCATATCTTCCGTATGTTAATTTTTACTTACTTTTGGGTAAAACTTTCCTTATTCTTTCATTCAGAGTATAGGCAAAAAAGATAAATAGATTATAAAGACAAGGGATTATCACTATGTCAGTAATAGTAGAACAACTCACCAAAATATACGGCAAGCAAAAAGCAGTCAATGATGTGAGCTTTGAGGTAAAATCAGGTGAAATCGTAGGTTTCTTAGGCCCTAATGGTGCTGGCAAATCTACTACCATGAAAATAGCAACGGGCTACATTCCTCCTTCTAGTGGTCGTATAGAGGTTTGTGGCTATGATGTAATCAAAAACTCTATGGCCGTTCGCCGTAATATTGGCTATTTGCCCGAGCATAACCCTCTCTATTTAGATATGTATGTCAAAGAATACCTCAGATTCATTGGCAGTATGCACCAAATCAAAGGCAGAAAACTAACACAAAGAGTAGAAGAAATCATCTCATTGTGTGGGCTAGAAATAGAGCAATCTAAGAAAATAGCACAGCTTTCCAAAGGTTATAGACAGCGAGTAGGCTTGGCTCAGGCACTGATTCACAATCCGCCAGTGCTTATCCTAGATGAACCTACCACAGGGCTAGACCCCAACCAAATCGTGGAGATAAGAAACCTTATCAAAAGTATAGGCAAAGAAAAAACAGTAATTTTCTCTACACACATTATGCAAGAGGTGCAAGCTATCTGTGACCGTGCTGTGATTATTAATCTAGGCAAAATCGTAGCCAATAGCTCTGTACAAGAGTTGAAAAACTTACAAAAATCAGAGTTAAATACATTCTTATTAGAATTTGAGCAACCAGTGCCTATAGAACAGTTAGAAGAAATAGAGGGCATAGAACGTTGGGAAAAATTATCCGAACTAAAATACCGTATATTTGCTTCGTCTGATAAAGAAATAAGGGGAGAGATTTTTAAATTTGCAGGTGAAAAAAACTGGATGCTACTAGGGCTTCAGCAAGAAGAAAGTTCACTAGAGAGTATCTTCCAGCAACTTACCAAAGGACAAAATAAATAAGTAAGAGATTGGTTATAAGCTAATGAGAGATGAGTTATAAATTATGAGTTATGAGTTTGTAATAATCTGATAATGAGTATTTTACCTAAAATAACTCATCACTTTATTTAATTATTGTTCCTTACTGTTTACTAGGCTATCATTGATTGATAATAAGCATTTTGCCTAATACTATTTATTACCTTTTTTAAACCCATTACTAAAAAATTAATTAGAGAATGCTTACTATATTTCAAAAAGAGATTCGCAGTTTTTTGAGTTCACTCATCGCCTATGTGGTTTTGATTGTATTCCTGACAGGGATTGGTGCTTTTGTATGGCTATTTCCAGATACCAATGTACTAGATTATGGCTTTGCTGATATGGATACTGTTTTTAGAATTAGCCCTTATTTATTTCTGTTTTTTATCCCTGCTATCACGATGCGAAGTTTTGCCGAAGAAAAAAAGACAGGCACTATGGAGTTACTTTTTACACTTCCTGTGCGTGATTGGGAGATTATCTTAGGGAAATTTTTGGCTGGATTGGTGCTTGTTCTATTGGCTATTTTGCCTACTATCTTGTATTATTATTCTATCTATCAGCTTGGTGAGCCTGTGGGCAACATTGATACTGCTGGCACGATTGGTTCTTATATTGGTCTTTTCTTATTAGGAGCAGTATTTACTTCTATTGGAATTTTTGCTTCTTCCCTCACCGAAAATCAAATCACCTCTTTCATCCTTGCCTTTTTTCTTTGTTTTATTATTTATCAAGGCTTTGGGCTACTATCCAGTTTTGACGATTCTACGGGTGTTTCTTATATCTTGATGCAGTTTGGTATAGAGTATCATTATGGCACTATTCGCAAAGGATTGATAGATTCGAGAGATTTACTGTATTTCTTCAGTATCATCTTTTTGATGCTTTTGCTTACCAAAACTGTGTTGGGTAGCCGAAAATGGTGATTTAGTTTGTTGTATTGTGTAAAGTATTTACGAAGGTGTCAATATTTAGCAGTTGATGTTTTAGAAATGACTACTAAGATATTAGTAAAGAGATGAAAGTTTATTTACAATCATGTCATCACCAACCATTCAAGTAGAATTAGAAATTATTTCTTTATACCAACAAGAGAGCCTGCAAGAAATATCACATTTCTTTTGAAAAACCATACTATTTTCTTATCTTCATTGCAAACCTAACGGATTCTTTTGCTTAGATAATGAAAATAATAGAGGTAAACCATACTAGACTTGCTTACACACAAGAGGGACAAGGTGAGGCAGTGCTTCTAATCCACGGATTGGGGGCAAGCGCTTGGACGTGGAAACACCAAAAAGAGGTCTTACTACAAAATAATTATCAAGTTATTTTGCCCGATTTGCGTGGGCATGGCATGAGCCACAAACCCAATACTCCCTATAATATCAACACCTTTACAGAAGATTTAAGCCAATTAATTAAGACCTTAGATTTAGGCAAGGTTCACTTAGTGGGGCTATCTATGGGAGGAGTGATTGCCTTTGATTTAGCAGCTACCCAACCTACGCTTGTCAAAAGCTTACTTATCTCTAATACAGGTCCTGAGTTTAAGACGAGCCTATTGGAAGCCATGGTTTTTTATTGGGAAAGAGAGTTTTGCCTTTCACACTATGGTATTCAACAACTTCAACTAAAACATAGTAAATTATAGTAATAAATAGTATTTTATGCTTATATTTGTGTTATGAAATTATCTGATTATGCAAAAAAGATAGGAGTAACTTATAGAACGGCTCACAATCATTGGAAAA
>JBBRUH010000397.1:0-5310 GCA_038248005.1 Cytophagales bacterium
CAGACTTGGAAAGTCTAATATCTTAATCCTCAAAATTCAACTAAAATTAATTGTCAAATGAACCAGCTATAAATCCTGACTAGCTGGGTTACAAATCCTGACTAGCTGGGTTACAAATCCTGACTAGCTGGGGTATTTTTCATAGGATATTTCGTTTTTTTTAGTAATTATAAGATAAAGACTAAAAATAGCTAAAAAGTCATCGTTATTAAATTAAAATATTAATAAATCTTAAATTTACCTTCTAAAATCATTTTTTAGAAAGTAAAGATTAATGGATAGAAGTTCTAAGACTTTCTATAGCTAAGTCCACTTATTGACATGTTCAATAGAACTCTCAAACTGAGCTGAAAGAGCAGAAAGTCTTGATTTTAGTAATAGTTTCCTACCTTCTATGTTTCTTGTAAAAATCAACTCCGAATCTCCTACATATTTGCTCCATTGATACTCAAAATAACTAGCTAGGTTTTTATTTCGTCCTATCACTTCGGGTACGGCATGGTAATCTTCTTGCTTGATAAAAAATAAAGCAGTGCTTTTGCGTTTAATCACGTAGCGAGGATTGTCTATGGGCATCAAAATTTCTTGCAAGGCACTGATAAACATAGACTTTTCAAAAGTAGAGCCTCCTTCTAAATGGCAATAAATCGCTCCCTCATTGTCCACAGAAGCTTCTATTCTAAGTTCTAAAAGGGGTGTTTTGATAATTCTTGCTTCTTTGAGTGATTCGAGTAAAGCCATACCTATATACTCTATATCTTTGGTGATATCTCTGTATTTTAGATAGAGATGAAAGACCCTAAAAGACCTTACTCCATACGAAACTACACCTACTAAACCTACTAAAGGCAATACCCAATAAATTGCCTGAGTCTCACTCCCATAATGATAGATTTTAGCCAACAGGTTTAAGGTGGTGGTAGTAAAACTGAACAAACCTGAGCCAAGCATCATCATTAGGCTTCTAATCGTTTTTTTGTAATAAAGTTGTTTGGTGGCTGTATAGCTTTTCTCTTCTTTTTGAGGGTAAGGAATTTTGATTTCTTCTACCAACTGAATGCCTGATTCTAGTGCTGTTACCCATCTCTGTTTGAGGGATTCTCTATCGGCTGCAAACTTGAAAGTTTCTTGATTTTTAGCTTCTAATGCTGATTTGAGATGTAGTTCTTTGGGTATATTTAGTCGATCAATTCCATTTTCTATGCTTAATTCTTCTTGAAGTGATACGCCCACGAAAGATTTAAAACGCCTTTTGAGCAACTCAAAATCATCTCCTCCAGTACTCGAAGTAGGGTCAATGCAGGCTAAATGCCAGACATTTCCTGTTTTGCTAAGGTTTTCATTTTGCACTCTAATTGCTCGCCCTCTCATTTGATTAGAAAGGACAAATGAACCAACGAAGCTTGCCAAAATCAATGAATTAATGGCTGGTGCATCCCAGCCTTCGCCTAGCAAAGATTTAGTACCTATCAATACTTCTATTTCTCCTTCTTCAAAAATCTGTGTAATAAAATCTACTATTTTGTGCTTGATTTGCTCAGTTTGATGGACAAGAATATAATTAGAATCATAGGCAAGGGGAGAATGGCTAATGTTCTGAATGTTGGCTCGGAGTGCTTTGGCTTGAAAAGAAGGATAAGCACTTTGAGGAATAATCACGATTGAACCTGTCAAAACCCCTAATTTTTTATGAGGTCTATTTTCGCGCCTCAGCTTCTCAAAGATAGACATTACACCCATTTTATTGATTTCTAGGTGGTTTTGAGGAGTCTGTACGATAAATTCTTTTCGGATATAATCTGATAGAATCACCAATCTAAGTTGATTGCCTAGCTGTGCGTATTCAAAATTTACGATGTCTTGTATGCCTTGTAATTTGCTGATGCTTGCAGTTAATGAATTTCTGAGGCTCTGATTATGCTCTAGATTAATTTGCTTTCTCTCTAAGGTATCACATCTTTTGAGCTTCATTTCCATACTTTTTTGATGCTCTTTAAATTGGGTAAAATGCTCTTTATCTTTGTAGAGATAAAAATTAAGCAAAATCTCCATCCAGTGATAATCAAATACAGGAATTTCAAGGTCTTTATCTCCAATAATCTCTAGGTGTGATTCGGAAATCTCTCTTTCATTGGCATTCAAAAAAATCAAAGAAGCAGAGTAAAAAGATAAATTACCATAAATCCATTCTAAATATTCCATAGGATTCACCCAGATAGGATGAGTTTCGATGGCTTCTAAGAGTGTTTTATCTGTTTTTACATCAAAAAACAGATTTTCTACATTTAGTCTAAACTCGTGTATTTTTTGATTTTCGTTTTCAGTAGGTGTCGTAAAATAAATATAATCTTGGTGCGGACATAAATCTCCTTCAATCACTAACTGAGGCACTGAGATTTCGGTATCTACTGGTCCGTTCATTTCTAAATATCTTTGCCATTCTGTGGCTGATACATCATAAGGGGGTGTAGCAGTCAGCCCTACCACTACAGGAGAAAGAGCTTCTTTTACCTTGATGAGTGTTTGCCACCATTCATTTTTGAGGTGATGGGCTTCATCTATCACAATGGTTTTGATATTTTGAGCTTTGAGTACTTTGATGATATTTTCTAAATTAGGGTACTTATTTTTTGGAGTTTTTTCTTCTTCTTCCTCAAATATTTCTACCTCATCACTTTCCTCTTTTGCTTGCTCTATTTCTGTTATTTTGAGATGATTGCAAGCGGCATGCAGTCCTTGATAAGTAACTACGGTCATAAACTTTGGATTTCGGATGTCTCTTGAAATCCAATCAGGAGTAAGGTCTATTTGAAGAAATAGCTCACAAAATCGCTGAATCCATTGGTTTCTGATAGCAAGAGTAGGGGCTAAGATAAGGGTAGGTTGATTGAGTCTGAGGGCTACTTCTAAGCCTAAAACAGTTTTTCCTGAGCCTGGGGGAGCAATCACGTGCAAATGCTGATTGCTGAGATGCTCTTGCAATTGGTCTAATGCTTCTTGTTGATATTTTCTCCAAGGATATTTAAACTGTATATTTTCAGGAAATTTTTTCAATTTGTTTGCTCTGAGGTAAGGATTAGAAATTCTGACTAACTAGTTACTCAACTATTTGATTATTTTTTGCATACTATCCTCAATTAAATCTAGCTTAGAACTAATCTTTTCAATCTCTCCTTTTTGATTAATGAGTATATAGTATGGTATTGTATTAGCCAAATACTGCCTGTAAACAGATTTTAAAGGATCAATATCATCCATAAAATTAAACCAAGGAAGACTATATTTATCAAGAGATTTTTGATGTTGTTCTTTATTGGTATCCGAAGAAATACCTATAATTTCTAAATCTTTAGCATTAAACTTACTATATATCTCCTTTAATTTATCAATATTTGCCACACAAGGTCCACACCAACTTGCCCAAAAGACAAGAAGAATAGGTTTTCCTTTTTGTGAACTCAATGTAAAACTATCAATCACAAAATCAGGTGCTTGTTGACCTTCCTTAATAGTATTTTTGCTTTCAATTAACTGCATACCCATTTGAGCAATAAAAGATTTTTCAACGATTTTATTAATTACTGATTGAAAGTAAGCCATATTATCACCATTGAACATATTTGCATCTATTAAAGAGAAAAGTGTGACTAATCCAGCCTCTAAAATTTGAGAGTTTTCATTAGCTTTCACAAATTCATAAACCTCTTTGCCAATTTGTGATTTTAATGTGTTAATAGAATCAACATGTTCAGAAAAACTTGTATTCAATTTTTCAATTAATTCTCCTTTACTTTTCACACTTTGAAAAAACTCATTAATAATATAAATATTCTCAGATCCAGCAAAATAGAAATCAGTCTCTTTAGTATTACTCATTTTAACTTTTGTGTTTTTTTCTATGAAGAAAGGTCCTGAAAAAGAACTACCATCGACACCTGATACTAAAAATGTTACTATATTAACATCAAATAAAGCTGTTTTTGGGTAGTCTCCTTTTAGATAAAATTTACCATCTTTTAAATGAGCTTTTGCTAATGTATCTTGTTCTGGACTAAATCTATTTAACAAGTATATATTTCCTTCTTGTATTTTTGATATAACACCTTCAGCTTGAAAATGCTGGGCTTGTGTGATATATGAATTGGACAACAAAAAAACGAGCATAAAATAGCAGTAATAAACAGATAATTTTTTCATATTATATAGATAAGGTTAAGTATTAATGACTCCAAGTTAGAAACACAAGGAGTCATTAGCAATAATGTAAAATTAAAATTCACCAGTATATCCCTGACTAGTTACCCAAGTTTCGACAATCTTTCTATCTGATTCTGTTAGATTCTTACCTAAAAGAGAGAATTTTGATTTGAGCATATTATATTTTACAACATCCCCACTTTGAGCACTTTGTCTAGTTTGTTTTAAATTTTCGCTTAATTCTGTAAAGCTTTTCTTTTCTTGAGAAACTAAAAATTTCTCAAGAGATATACTATTTTGTATATTTTCTGTACTCATTGAAATAGAAGCTAAAACAGGTGATGAAGCACATGTTGTACAACTACATCCACCCCAAAATGAACAACCACAAGTTTGGTTGTTTGTACATACTGAACAAGATGAGCATAACCATGATGAGCATTTACAAGTACAGTTGTCTTTATTGAAATTACTAGATGCAATTTCAGGAACTATATCTGTTTCAACTTCTGTATTATTACACGAACTTAATAAGAATATACCTAGAATTATAAAAATTATTTTTTTCTTTTTTAATAAAATTTAAAAGTTAAAAAGAATGGTTGTATGACAATTTTTGTGGTAAACAATAAAACTAGTGTCCTTAATATGTTTAACTTTCTTATTATCAGGCAGATACATTTTTATAATAACCTTAATTATTCAAATTCCACAAAAATTGTCAGATAACCAAAAGAATGATTGTAAAAAGCTGAAATAAATCCTCTCCGAAATCATCAATGACATAGTTTTCCCAACAAAAATCTACTCTGATTTAGTGAAATGTAAATAAACTTTACAGATTTGATTAGTTTTTAGAAGTTATGATACTATCGAATACTGATAGAATCATCAAGAACCAGAATAAAATTTAATAAGGTACAATCCTTCAAAAAAAGCTGATTTGAAGCATTGCTGTTCAACGTTGAAATATTTTATATTGGCAATCTAGGATAAAGCAAAATAAAATACAAACTTTTACTAAACTTTTACTAAACTTTTACTAAACTTTTACTAAACTTTTACTAAACTTTTACTAAACTTTTACTAAACTTTTACTAAACTTTTACTAAA
>JBBRUH010000398.1:0-5269 GCA_038248005.1 Cytophagales bacterium
CATCGCAGAAAATAGTTTCCTAAAACTTAATCACCTTAATTTCTTAATGGTTTAAAAAAATCAATATATTAGAAATCATCGTAGAACATAGTTTCCTAAAACTTAATCACCTTAATTTCTTAATGGTTTAAAAAAATCAAAATAAAATAATGAATATATTAGAAACCATCGTAGAACATTGTTTCCTAAAACTTAATCACCTTAATTCCTTAATGGTTTAAAAAAATCAATACATTAGAAATCATCGTAGAACATAGTTTCCTAAAACTTAATCACCTTAATTTCTTAATGGTTTAAAAAAAATCAACATAAAACAATGAATATATTAGAAACCATCGTAGCACACAAAAAAAAGGAAGTTGCCATTAGACAGTCTCAAACGTCTATAAACGCACTAGAAAAATCACCTTATTTTGAGCGAACAACCTTCTCTCTTAAAGAAAATCTAAGTGCTGAAAACTCCTCTGGAATCATTGCCGAGTTTAAGCGAAAGTCTCCCTCTAAAGGTTGGATTCACGAACATGCCAGCCCCACAGAAGTTACTCAAGGCTATCAAGAGGCAGGAGTATCAGGGCTTTCTGTTTTGACAGATGAGGGTTTTTTTGGAGCAAAAGCTAGTGATTTTGATGCAGTCAGAAAAGTCATCAATCTGCCGATGCTTCGCAAAGATTTTATGATAGATGAATACCAAATCATAGAAGCCAAGGCAATGGGGGCGGATGTAGTGTTGCTAATTGCAGCTTGCTTAGACCCAAAAGCACTTTATAAACTTGCCAAGCTTGCCCATAGTTTACACTTAGAAGTACTGCTAGAGGTACACGATGCTGATGAGCTTCAAGGAAATATCCACGAATTTATAGATTTAGTAGGAGTCAATAACCGCAATCTCAAAACCTTTGAGGTAAGCATAGATACTTCTCTAAAACTAACCAAACTCATCCCCGAAGGAATAGTCAAAATCTCAGAAAGTGGACTAAGCGAAGTGGCTACCCTACACCAACTCAAAGCAGCAGGTTATCAGGGTTTTTTAATGGGAGAAAACTTCATGAAAACAGACAATCCAGGGGAGTCTTGTGCTGCGTTTATCAAAGAACTAAAACAAAGCCTTTGATAGCTAGTTAAAAAACTAAAATCTTAAAAATTCATTCTATGTCATTTACTTGGAAAGTCTGTGGTATGCGTCAGCCCGATAATATCTCAGACGTATTGGCTTTACAGCCTGATTATATGGGTTTTATCTTTTATGAAAAATCTAGCAGATACATAGGTAATGATTTTAAGATGCCTTCGATTGACTTTGCTCATACCCAGAAAGTAGGGGTTTTTGTGAATCATAGCATAGATTTTATCTTTTCACAAGTGCGTAGATATGGCTTAGAGTTGATACAATTGCATGGAGATGAAACACCCGATTTTTGTGATGCACTGAAGTCCCCTATTTTGAGAGGTACGAGAGACATTCCCAATGAAGTCAAAACGGTGAAAGCCTTTGGAGTCGGAGATGATTTTGATTTTAGTTTGTTAGAAGATTATTTACCTCACTGCGATTACTTTTTGTTTGATACCAAGACAACAGCCTACGGTGGAAGTGGAGAGCGATTTAGTTGGGATATTTTAAAAGCCTATCCTTTTGAAACTCCTTTCTTTTTGAGTGGAGGAATTGGAGCAGAGAATCTTGAAGAAGCACTAGAATTTATTCAAAAGAATCCACAACTTCCTGTTTTTTCACTTGATATTAATAGCCGTTTTGAAGTTAGTCCTGCCTTGAAAGATGTAGGTTTACTGCGAGAGTTTAGTAAGAGATGAGCTATGAGTTTGTAATAACCTGATAGTGAAAGTTTTACTTAAATCAAATCGAATAATTATTTTGATACTGTTACTTATATAAAATGATAGAAGATAAATGGCTTCTTTTTAGTAATCTTTTAGTAGCTAGCTACCTTACAGGCTTGATTTGGGTCATTCAAGTAGTTCATTACCCTAGCTTTGCCAAGCTTAGCCCTGAGAGTTTTACAGCATTTCACCCTTTTCATACAGAGAGAATTTCTTTGATTGTGGCTTTGCCTATGGTGATAGAGTTAGCCTTGTCGTGGCTTTTGCTGTGGAGCAGCACTTCCTTAGTGCCTTATCAGTTAAATGTATTCTTATTTGTGCTTACCCTCATTCTCTGGGCAAGTACTTTCTTTTGGGCAATTCCCTTACACAATCGCCTTGAGCTAGGCTATGATGCCAATATTATTCATCAGTTGGTCAGTATGAATTGGATTCGAACTGTAGCTTGGACCTTGCGTTTTGGGCTGTTGGCGTGGCTTGTGGGTAAATTATTATAAAAATATCAGTATCATTTTACAGCCTTCAAACCAATTACCTCTTCTGCAAATTTAAAAGTAGCATCTCTCACATCTTTCCAAGCTTTGGTAGTGATATAAGAGCCAATAACGTGTTCTTTAGCATTTGGAAAAGCCTTTTCTACTTTAAGAGAGGTGGGAGTACTGATGGTCTCAAACATCTTTCTAGCAGCGGCTACAGAGATGGTTTTGTCTTGATTCTCTTCATCTTTGTAGTAATATCCTAAGAACATAGGTTGCTTTATTTTTTTAAAAATATCAGGTTTGGTCAATGCTGCTTCTAAAGATTTGAGAGCGATTGTCCCTTCCAATCTAAATTTAGTCGTCCAATATTTCTGCTGAAGTTTAGAGGTATTTTCTCGAATATTGTATTTACTGCCTCGTGCCAGACGTGCGATTTGCAAACCCCATGGTTGGTTTAAAATATTGAGAATAGGCAAATGAAAATCAATCAAAGGAGAGTAAATAATCAAAGCCTCAATCTCAGGATGTTCCGAAGCGATAAAAAGCCCCATTGTAGCACCTGTGGAAGTACACATCAAAATCGTCTTTTCACCCAACTGCTGCCCTATCGCTACGGCTTCTTTGGCAGATGCCAATAGACTTTCAGGACTGACATTCAAAAGTGGTTCAGGATTATCTAGCCCGTGTTGGTCTAGGCGAGGAAGGTATAGATTACAACCATATCTACGAGCAAACTCAGTGTGAATAGGAGCACCTTCTGCATAACTAGCCGTAAAGCCATGCAAATAAACTACAGAATAAGTCGTTTTCTTTTTTTGAAGGCTATCTGCCCAGACAATGCGTGCTTGATTGTCAGGCTTCAAATAAGCAGTGTTTTTTTCTCTTATTTGTATGTCTTGTTCCAATACACGTAAATCTGAGCTAACGGTAGGAAGCTCAGTACTAAGCTTGGGTGGAAGTGGATGTGGACCTACAAGATAAGCTACCAACAGACACATCACCACTATTAAAGATGGTTTTAAAAAACGAGTCATTTTATTCTTTTTTTGATTTGTAAAGGTAAAAAAAACTTATATTGACACTATGTTTATTCAAAAACTTCAAAGATTACAAGCAAAATGGGCAAAACAGATTCAAATCCCGAAGGAATCTCAACTTACTTATTTTTTAGAAAATCCCATTTTAGCCCTAGACATTCAATATGAAGATGAGAAGGCATATCTTGGAGGCTCTTTGGCTCTGCCTAACGGAACTCAAATAGACTTCACTGCTGAATCACAAACGGGAATCTCCTATATACCAGGCTTATTTTGTTTTAGAGAGGGCTCTCCCTTACAGGCTTTCATCAAAAAAATACAGGACTCTACTACTTGTTCCAAGCCTAAGTTACTCATCATTGATGGACACGGACAAGCACATCCTGAAAAGCTTGGCGTAGCTACTTGGCTAGGCATTAGACTCAATACACCTACCATAGGCTGTGCTAAAAAAAGTCTATGGTGGTATAAAGGTGATTTAGGAGAAGAGAGAGGAAGCACACTTCCTGTTTTTAATCAAGATGAAAAAGTAGGAGAGGTATTGCGTACCCAAGATGGCATCAATCCATTGTTTGTGAGCATTGGCAATCTTATCAGCTTGGAAGATGCTCGTAAAGTAATTTTAAATTTATCTGGAAACTATCGCCTGCCTGACCTTCTGCGATAAGCAGACCAACTTGCTCGAGCAGCAGCTCGCCAAGATTTACCACCCAATATGATTAATCTAGGGGTTTGTGAGAGTATTTTGTAAATAGAAAGGTTATATGAGAGTTCAATCTATAGATTAAATTTTAACTAAGATTTACTTATGTTGATGCCTCTCAATACTCTCAGGTTCGTATTTTATTCCACCAAATAAATGTAACATCAGCGTGCGTGAATACCTGAATGTAAAACGGAAAAAGAATAAAATGGCTACAGCAACCACAGTGATATATACCCAAGCATCGGGGTCATTACCGATGACGTAGGTAGCCACGCCAGATGTAAGCATGATAGCCACTGAAAAAGCATAACTAATATACATTGATCCATCAAAAAAACCTGGTTCACGGGCATAGCGTAGGTTACATTCGGAGCAGTGTGAGGGCATATCTGCAAACTTAGTCAAGCTAAAAGCTGAGTCAGTAAACATATCTCCCTGTCTGCAACGAGGGCATTTACACTGAATGATGGCTTCTAAGGCACTTTTTTCTTTCATAATTCACTATTTCTCATTGAAGAATATTTTACAAATGTATCTTATACTCTTATAACAAAAAAAGTGAGCTAAAAATCTCCATTATATTAATATATTTTGTTTGTTTAATATATTAATTTTCTCTTTATGATAAATTTACTGTGGATTTTGACGTGTGTGGTATATCATTTTGATGATGACTCGCAAGTCTTCTACACTGTAGATAATCTTATAAAAGCCAACTTCCACAAAAAAATGAGGTATTTTTTCGTTTCTAAGCATAGGCTCTACAGTACCTGTGCTGTGTGCTTGGCTAAGGCTTTTGGTTTTGTCTAGCACCATGGCAAGTACATTTTGACCTTGCTCTTTTGAATTAGCTGAGATACGGCGGTAGATACTTTCTAATTCTTGTTGGGCTGTTTCAGTCCAAAATACATCTTTTATACTTCCCATGTCAGTACTCCTTCCTCTTGTAGATACCTTTGTGAAACCATTCTTTTTTCAGTAATGCAAAGATTAGCAGAATTGACCTTTTTATAAAATTCAGTTACTGAGAAAGACCTAAGCTTTTGGTCATCAGGGTCTTCTATCATCAGATTATTTACCCCTTCCGTACTCTCTAAAAGTGCTGTAATCGCATCTAAATTTTCAGGTGAAACCTCGAATTTAACTCCAATCATAATTTGTAGGATTTAATACAGGATTATGTGTTTAGTAAAAAGGAAAAAATAAACTGCTCA
>JBBRUH010000399.1:0-5246 GCA_038248005.1 Cytophagales bacterium
CTTCCTTGTCTGCAAAAGCAATACATTTGATTCATACATTCAAAGATAAATTCAAAAACCTCCGTATGTCTTTTGGCTTCGGCAAGGCTAGTTCCCCAAGCATATAAGCCATGACCAGCCAATAAGAAACCACGCATTTTAGGATTATGATCAAAATAAATCTTAATTTCTTGGCTAAGAGATTCTATGTCTTGTGAATTATCAAAAATAGGAATCGAAACAGAAGCCTCGTGTGTGTTGACTCCTTTGATACCTTTTAAGACCTCAAAACCAGTCAATTGGACAATTTTGTCTTTGTGATGCACTAGCGAAAATACTGTGGAAGCAATAGAATGTGTGTGCAAAATAGCATTCGTATCTAAGTGATGATAGAGCATAGTATGTAAGCCTGTTTCTGCCGAAGGCTTTTTATCTTTATACCCCGCCAAAGGCTTTCCTCTATCATCAATCATCATTAAATCTTCGGCTTTAAAATGAAGCTTATCTACACCCGAAGAAGAAATCGTAAAAGTCTCTTGATAAGGCTGAGGATTTCGAAAAGAATAATTGGTACTAGTGGCAGGAGACCAGCCTTTTTGATGAAATAGGGCTATAATCTCCAGCACTTCATCTTGAAGGTCTTGATAATCCTCTAAATGTAAAATATTCATACTCTTTAAAATTTACTGTAATTCTGCGGATTCATTATACAAAACTTGCACCAGTGTCTGTGCCACAGCTTGTAGCGTTTTCTTATCAATGATTTTCATATCATCATTACTAGTATGATGATAACTTGGGAAAAAAGACTCTTTATTTGCGGGGTCATAATCTACAATATTAATCATAGGGATATTAGCAAGCGTATTGACATAATAATGGTCATCTATGATAGCAGGGCTATCTTTGGAAATAAAATAGGCTTTAAAGTTAAGTTGCTGGGCTATTTTCCAAGTTTTTTTATTGACAGAAGGAGCATATTTCATAGAATATCCTTCACGGTAAAAAAGAGCATCCTTTGCCCCTACCATATCTAACAAGATGCCATAATAAGCCGAGTAATTTTCTTTGTGTTTGTTTTTTGCCCAATACTGCGAACCTAAGCACCACTGATCAGCTTTCCATTCTCCCTTATAGTTTTCAGTTTGTCCATAATCTTCACTATCAAAAAAGATAATATCTATCCCTATCTTAGGCTTGTCTTTGCTATTAAAAATAGTACGAGCTACCTCGAGCAAAATACCTACGCCACTTGCACCATCATTGGCACCTGCAATGGGAGTATATTTAGTGCTGTCTTTTACTTCTTTATCATTAAAAGGGCGAGTATCCCAATGAGCAGCCAATAAAATGCGAGTGCTTGCTTCGGGATTAAAACTAGCGATGATGTTGCGAGATTTTAGGACAGTTTTATCAAAAGCAATGGCATCAAATTTTTGCTCTATTACTTCCCAGTTATAGCTTTTGAGTGTAGCTACTAGATAATCTCCACATTGCTGATGTGCAGTAGTATTAGGCACTCTTGGACCAAAATTAACCTGTTTTTTCACAAATGTAAAGGCAGAATCGGCATTAATCGCAGGTGATTTTTCTAAGACAATAGGAGAAGAATCAGTCATAGTTTCTTGATTATCAACAGGCTTGGATGAATCTCCGCAAGCCCACAAAAGAGAATTTAGGAGAATAAAAGCCGAAAAACGAAAGAGGGAAATAAAAAGAGGGTGCATCATTATTAGGTTCATGTTTTATGGAAGGCAAAAATAAACCTAAATCCCTAAAAACACGAAAAATCTTTAAAAAGACATTTCACAACATAGAATTTATAACTACACAATTAGATTATAATCAAAAACAAGAATTCACAAATACGCCTATCAATAAAACAATATAATTTTATATTATCACACTTAAAAGTGGTTTAAAAATCATTGTTTTACTTATTATTTACTTAATAAACCTGATTTTACTCTTTCTTTGCAACATTAAATTAACGGATAAAAACAAAACTCTTTAACTTATCCAAACACCTCAGTAGTCTAAGTCCTGCACCTTTGGTGAATAATATTGAAAGTAGGTATTTCATTCTAATATTTGTTAAAATCTCACTTAAAACCTAAGTTTACCCACCACCTACAATGCTAAATTATACCGAAGCTGAATACCTCCTGCAGTCGTGGTGCGGCGAAATGAGCTAGATACACGAGGGTCATTGATATTTTTCTCAAAATAAAACTGGAGATTCAATTGCTTATTGACCACATAACTAATCACAGGGCGTAGCTGAAAGTTGAGATTTCCTGCCGTTACGGTGCTTACATCATCTAGTTGCCTCTGTACTGTGCGAGTATCACGGATGGTCATGTCTAGGCGTAAGTCCACATCATTGTCTAGGATGATAAATTTACCCTTAGATTTGATAGGCAGTTTCATTTTAGACTTGGTAAACCCTACACTAAAGGTGATACTTTCATTTCTGATTTCGGCAAGTTGGGCATTGGAGAGATTTAAACTCAAATCACGCTCTTTGTTATAATCTAATCGCAGTGAGAGATTGCTTTTTGTACGGATATTGATACCAATAAGCGGAGAGAATCGCTCACTTAAAACTACCTGACTCACCACATAAACAGATAAAAAATCTCCTGCCTCATTGGTCAGGTTAGGGATGACATAATTACGCTCATCTGTGCTGATATTTACAAAGGCTTCTCCATACTGTAGCGAACTTGTGTAGTTATTCACTCCGTAGCTAGACTGATAGGCATGAGTAAGCGTAACGCTAGAAAAAATATCACTAAAAAAAGGAAGTTTAGACAAGCCTGCATAGTCTATTCGCCAATTGGGCAAAGGAGTCCGAGGAAAAGGAGAAAGACCAATCGTACCTGCATCTGCACCCGTATAAGCCGCCAAAAATGCAGGAATCAGCACATCTTGTGAGTTAAGGGCATAGTCTCCATTCTCAGGTGCATTGGGGTCAAAAGCAGGATTAATCGCTCTCAGCCTTTGTAAAATAATATCACGGTTCTGCTCAAAAGTCGTAAAATTTGGATTTTCATTCAATGCATTATCCTTCTTAAAGGCAGTCATAAAACTAATGGTGGAGATACTAAAGCTACCATTTCTGACAGGGTTTTGAGTTTCGGGCAAGCCTGTATCTTCATTAAATCTAAATAGCTCTGCATAGTTTGCCCTTCGGGTTTGCTGGGCTTCTAAGGTAATCTTAAAATCTCTGACAGGCTCTATATTGGCACTTACTTTTAGATTTTCAGTTACATTTTGTGTAAAAGGGTTATTCAAAAACGAACTAGGTGCAAGCCAATTGCCATCGAGAGCATTTTGCTTGATATTCGGATTTTGACTTCCTAACAAGGCAAAACCATAACCTGGGGCATCAAAATCTTCATTCAATCCAAAGAACTGAGAGACAGGCAAGAAACCAGGGAAAATGGTCTGTTCCCCTTTGTTATAAGTGAAATTAAAGTTTTTAATCATCACTAGGGGTTTTGCTAGAATCTGTACCAATTTATAATCGCCTAACTTTTTGCGGATGGTATCCGAGCCAGCAGGTTTGGGTGGAGGCGTAGTTCCTTTTTTGGGTTTGGGCTTGGGCTTGGCATCTAGCTTGGCAAGAAACTTCGATTTTTTGTAGAGTTTAGTCATATCAAACCCTACCCTAAGACTACGGTCTCGTGCATTGGTGATGATGTTTCCGAGTGTATCTGCCTGCCCTAGTGTGCCAGGTTCAGGAGCAATCGCCCCTGCTACCCACGTAAAAGCCGTATTAAAAGTAGCATCCGCAGTAACCCAGTCTATCAAAGGAAATTTATCAAGTGGCAGACGATAAGTAAGCCCTACTTCTTGTTGGAAATTTTTCATCCGTCCTAAGCTTAATAGATTGGTCAGCACTGAGTCACGTTTGCTTTCAGTATCTAGTGAACCCACAGGCTCATCTATCACTGCCAGCACATTGGCACTGTAATTTAGACTAAGGCTTTTAGTTAAGTTCCAAGAGAGTCCATAGTTTCTAGTAAATAAGAATTGTTTTTGGAAAATAGGATCTACTCCATTGGTGGTCAAATCTCCTCCTCTGAAAAGCGTCTTGGTGAAAGAGCGATCTAAGTTTAATGCTACATTAAAGGAGTTAGGAAGAAGATTAAAATTAAAGTCTTTGAGCCATTTGAGGTAAGGAGATTTTAAAAAGCCTATTTTCGCAAAGGGTTCTACAAAAGTTCTTTCTTTTTGGAAAGCATAGGCTACCCCTAGTCTTTGGCGAGTGTTGAGGTATTCTGCCGTAAAAATATCACTTCTTAGCTCCTCACTAAAAGCCCACGTAAAGGTAAAGTTTTCGATATCAAAGAAATTGACCTTAGCATCGGGGTTTGTTCTTACCTTTCGGACATTGGTGAAGTTGATACTTCGCCTTGTAAAGTTAGTTTCTACCAATCGCCTGTAAGCATTCCGTTCTTCTGGAGTATCAAATGTATTGAGTGATTGGTCTAACTCTACATCAGGGTCTAATGGATTAAATCTAGGCGAAACTCGGCTTCGCTCATAGCTAATAAACATCGGTAATTTGATGCCTAGTTTTTCTGGGAGGAACTTATCTAAGGCGATATTGGCAGAGATGTCAAACTCTAAAGTATTTTCTCTTGCTCGCTCTGAGATACGCTGATTGATAGAGCCAAAGCCAAAAGTGATATAACGTAGTGAGCCTGTTACTTGTGCAAAATCAGCAATCTTGACATTTGCTCGTGCCGTAGCTGCCCAGCCTGCTGTCTGGTCAAACTCAGAAATCCTAAATTCATTTGCCCAAATAGTTACTGACTTAGGCAAGCGATCATCTACTTCTCCAAATTCTTTTAAATCAGGATTTCTAACCCCAATCATAGAAACCAATACTGCACTCAAATCAGGATTACCTACTACGGTTACTCTGTATTTGCCTACAAATCTTTGATAAGGAATCGTTACGTTTTGCCCTGCTTGGTTTCTTTCATTCTTCGTCCCTGTTAGTTCTGTAAAAGCGATGTCTATTTCGTTTTCAGAAGGCCAGATTACATCAGGCAAGGTAGCACCCGCAGGTGTCATTTTTAGGGGGACTTCTACTTCATAATAGTTATCTGTAAAGTCTGTTCCTAATCTAATAAAGGCTGTTACCTCTCCATCAAGAGCATCTTGGCTTTCAGCATGGATAAACATTTTCACTCTTTTATAACTGAGCAAATCCAAGTTATAATTTCTAAAAATAGCCCTTGCATCTCTGTTTC
>JBBRUH010000400.1:0-5239 GCA_038248005.1 Cytophagales bacterium
AGTTTAGCCCTCCTGCTTTAGTCAATAACCTTGGTAAACCATATTTCCCTTCTAATAAAAGATAGCATCTTCTATCGGCAATATTGCCTAATTCTGCTGCTGCAATAGAGCAATAATCCAATGCCATGGCTAAAGGTTGTCCGTGAAAATTTCCACCTGAAATGGCTACGGTTTCGCTCAGAATAATGGGATTATCCGTTACGGCATTCATTTCTACTTCAGCTAGTTCATTGAGGTGTAGCCAAGCATTGCGAGAAGCTCCGTGTACTTGAGGAATGCATCGGATAGAATAAGGGTCTTGCACTCTATCACAATTGATATGTGATTCTAAATTATGAGAGCTTTCTAGGAGTCTTCGCATACGTGCTGCCACTTCTAGGTTGCCTTTGAAAGGCCGAATGAGGTGTAATTCTTCGGTAAAAGGGGCGGCACTTCCTTGCAAACCTTCTAAACTCATGGCTCCAGCTACATCTGCCAAATCAAGCAAATAAGCCATTTTATCTAAGCCTAAAATTGCATGTGCTAGAATAAATTGTGTGCCATTGATGAGTGCTAAACCTTCTTTGGCTTCAAGGTGCATAGGGTTTAAGTTGTGTTTTGCCAATACTTCTTTAGCATGTACGATTTTATCTCCTTGCCAAAATTCACCTTCACCAAGCAGGGGTAAAAACAAATGCGACAAAGGGGCTAAATCTCCCGAAGCACCTACTGAGCCTTGCTCTGGCACTACAGGCAATACATCATTCTCAATAAAAAACATAATCCGCTCCACTACTGCTAATCGAATACCCGAAAAACCCTGACTCAAGGCATGCACCTTGCAAATCATCATGAGTTTGGATAGTTTTTTACCAATGGGGTTTCCTACTCCTACGGCATGCGTAATCAGTAAATTTTCTTGTAGTTTGTTGGCATCTTCGGGTGAGATTTGTGTATCGCACAAAGGGCCAAAACCTGTATTAATGCCATAAACAGCTTTGTGAGAGGCTGCCATTGTTTCTACATGTTGCCTACTTACATTAATCTTCTCAATCGCCTCTAGGCTAAGGCTTGCTTTGAGTGTACCTTCTGCAATAGCCATAGCTTTTTGCACGGTAAGCATGTCAGTTCCATAATTAAACATAGATTTTTTTGTATTTATTCTACAAATTTATGCTTATATATTGGTTTTCTTGACAAGAAGAATATAAAGGTTGCTTATTATTTATCACGAAGGGCACTTAAGAACACGAAGGCTTTTTTTATTTTTTTTACTACGAAGGACACTTAAGAACACGAAGATTTCTTAGTGATTAAAATATTTATTTATCTTCTTGAGTTAGGAATTTCTTAATCTAAATAATTATCTGTGCGAAGGTCAAGTAGTCGGCGAGTTAGGTCAGATTTGATAGCATCTTTGAAAGAATCATAATATTTATCAATGTCTTCTTTAGAAAGTGTACTTTCAGAACCGCTGCCTGTTTTACGGAAATAAGCCTGTGTAAGAGAAGTAGCTCCTTTAAAATATTTAGAGGTATGCTTGAGTTCGATGCTCTGATACGTAACGGCATTGATAAAAGAGACTATTCCATCTATATCAGATTTGAGCAAAGTAAAGGATTGTTGAAGTACCTCATCTACATTTACAGGCTCTTTTTGTTGTGAAATCACTTCTAGGTTAAGGCTTTTTTCTATGAAATCATTGTATTTTTCATCAATTTCTTGAAATAGCAATTCTGTCTTTTTTACTATTTTCTTTTCATCTCTTCCTGCTGCAATGAGAGCTATAATAAAGCCAATCAAGAGAATAGGTACTGTATAAAATAAGAATGTCATCATAATATCATGAATATTTAGGATATCACTTGGTGTGTAAGATTAGCAATCTAAGAAAATATTCTCAAAATTTACTTTTCTATAGTAACAGAAAGCGAAAAAAAAGTAAATTGCTCATCTACAGCCATAGAATCTATTTGAAGTGGATTGCCAGAAGTAAGAGCCGCTTGTATTAATCCTATTCCTGCCCCTTTACTACGCACTCCTTGTGGCAGACTTCTTTGCTCACGTTTGTAGTCTCTTAGCTCATCTTTATTCATTTCATTGATGGTTTGGCAACTTTCTATCAGTTCGTCTATGTAAGTACTCTCTACCAAGTTACCACAAGCAAGGCGATAGGCTTCTGCTTCTTCGGTGATGAGAATAGTGCCTACACGGTCTGCTTTTTCTCCAAAGCGAACTACTTCTGCGGAGTAATACAGAATATTTTGAGATAACTCGATAAAAATACCAAACAGTTTTTTGCCAGCTTTAGGGTTCTTACTTAATTTATAGCGTATATCCTTGACAATTTCTGACATGAGTGCATCTGTAACAGGGCCTTTGTAAGAAATAAGGATGTTTTTATGGCTGGTAAGTGTGTAGTAGTCAAAAAGATTAAACTCTTGTTCCATCGTTAAAATAATAGTAATTTAAGATTTTATTTGTTCTACGTATCTTTTGCGTTGAGTAACTAAGTAGAAGTAAGTTTTTTGATAAAATTTATCCTTATTTTTGAAATAAAGTTTTAAAAACGCTTACATCCAAAAGTACATAAAAAAATTTGATTATCGATAGAGTATGAATCCTGATGATGCCCAACTGAATTTTAATGCTGAAAGCCTTTTTTTCTTAAACCTGTGTTTAGGTTTTATTATGTTTGGGGTCGCACTCAATCTCAAATGGCGAGACTTCACGGCTCTAGGTCGGCAACCTAAGGCAGTTTTTTTAGGTTTATTGGCTCAGTTGTTTCTTTTACCTGCTTTTACCTTTGTATTGGTCTATATTATCCAGCCTTATCCTTCTTTGGCTTTAGGAATGATACTGGTAGCTGCCTGCCCTGGTGGCAATATTTCTAATTTTATCAGCCATCTAGCCAAAGCCAATGTAGCCCTTTCTGTCAGCTTAACTGGTATAGTCACGCTCTTATGTGTTATTACTACGCCTTTTAACTTTTCTTTTTGGAGCAGCCTTTTGCCTATCTCAGATACACTGCGTACTCAGATTCACCTTGATTTTTGGGATATGGCACAGACTATCTTGTGGCTGATTATTTTGCCTATTTTGCTAGGAGCAAGTTGTTCACATTATCTTCCCAAAGTAGCAAAAGCTATCCAAAAGCCTATTCAAGTGCTTTCATTGGTTATTTTTGTCGCTTTTGTATTGATTGCCTTTTATAATAATTTTGAGATATTCACCAATTACTTTCAGTATATCTTTGCCTTGGTATTACTGCACAATGCTTTGGCTGTCTTCTTAGGACTTGCTGTGGCAAAACTCGGTAAACTTCCCAAAGCTGAGATGAAAACCCTTGCCATAGAAACAGGCATCCAAAATTCAGGTTTGGGATTAATCTTAATTTTTAATTTTTTTAATGGCTTAGGTGGAATGGCACTCATCGCTGCTTGGTGGGGTGTTTGGCACATTGTATCTGGTCTTAGCTTGGCTTGGTTTTGGACAAGAGATGAACAAGATATTTCAGAAGCTAGTGTAAATCAATGAATTAACCCCCAACTCCCAACTCCTCTAGTCAAATAACTTAGGGCAATAGTCCAGTCAGTTAAATTCTAATGTTGAGTAGCTTGGTGCGATGCCCCAAGTTTCGACATTCAAGCCTTTCAGGCTATTTACCTTAGCTTTAAAAAGCCATCTCAATTATTAATCTCTAATTAGGATAGGGTCAGAAATCGAATAAAACATTTTTTAAATTGTAATTTACTTCATAGCCTTATGACTGTGGTGAAGACATAGACCGAAGATTTTTAAGAAAAAATTAAATTTATTTTAAATAATTAATGTACTGATAATCAATTCATTAAAACTAAAATTTACACTGAGAAAGAAATTTATTCTATGAATTATGAAAAACTTTCATGCATAGTGAAACTATTTGAGTACGCTGTTTGTATTACTTCTACATCGCGGGGTAGAGCAGTTGGTAGCTCGTCGGGCTCATAACCCGGAGGTCGCAGGTTCGAGTCCTGTCGCCGCTACGATAGAAAAAACCTAGTAGTTTACTACTGGGTTTTTTTATGCCTTTACATATCAGATATTTTACTTCTAATCACTTAATCTCCAGATGCCGATAGAATATGAAAACTTAGCCAAAACCAACCAATCTTTTCACCAAGATTTTAAGGCTATGTTTGAAGAAACACTTTATAAAGGGCAATTCATTTTAGGAAATCAAGTAAGAAATTTTGAAGAGTCTTGGGCTAATTACTGTAATACTAATTTTGCTATAGGAGTTAATTCGGGATTAGATGCACTCACATTGGCTTTGATTGCACTTGATTTACCTCCCCAAAGCGAAATCATTGTCCCTTCACATACTTTTATTGCTACTATTTTATCCGTTTTGCAAGCGGGTCATCAGCCTGTTTTGGTAGAGCCTCATTATGAAACCTATAATATAGATGAAAGTAAAATAGAAGAACAGATCACTTCTAAAACCAAAGCCATCGTAGTAGTGCATCTCTATGGCACTCCTTGTGATATGAAACCCATTCAAGATATTTGTCATACTCGCAGTTTATATCTTTTAGAAGATGCGGCACAGGCCCACGGAGCCACGTATCAAAATCAAAAAACAGGAAGCTTAGGTGATTTGGCTAGTTTTAGCTTTTATCCTGCCAAAAATTTAGGGGCTTTGGGAGATGGCGGTGTAGTGGTGGGGAATGATGATAAATTTGCTCAAAAAATCAGTTTACTTCGTAATTATGGCTCAAAAGAAAAATACAATCATATCAAGCAGGGTTTTAATTCTCGGTTAGATGAGCTTCAAGCTTCTTTTCTGAATATAAAACTAAAAGCATTGGATGCTATCAATGCACACAAACGCCATTTAGCAAGCCTTTATCAAGCTGGGCTGAAGGAAGATTTTATGCAGCCAAAAATACTTCCTCAGGCTGAATCAGTCTATCATATCTTTGCGATTATGCACCCTGAGCGTGATAGATTAAGAGAATATCTACTCAAAAATGGCATTCAGACGGGTTTGCATTATCCTATAGCTATCCCTGAACAAAAGGCTTTTGAAGGAAAATGGAACATAAATGATTATCCCATTAGTGCTGAAATTGCAAAAACTCAACTAAGTTTGCCTATTGCTTATTTTCACCAAAAAAGTGATGTTGAGCATGTGATAGAAGTAATGAATACATTTTAAACCATTTACTACTTTGAATTTAACTACTTTACTACAAACATACCAAGGACAGTTTGC
>JBBRUH010000401.1:0-5226 GCA_038248005.1 Cytophagales bacterium
AAATGGCATAGGGGTAGAAGGCACTAAAACTGTTACTAACATTACCACAGAAGGAGGAAACCCTACACACCAAATCGTAGTAGCAGATGCTAAACTTACCTTCCCAGATAATACAACTATTGAATGGGATAGTAATCGCAAGCGTAAATTTGTACAAGGCTCTGACACTCCTTTCATTGTTGTAGATAATGTTTATAATATTGAAGGCACATATAGTGGCAAAAACCGCCGCAACAATACTTATACTTTAACCACTACTACTGATTTAGAATACAAAGCTGCTTGTAGAATAGATGGCTATCATAAGCCCTCTGCTGGCATAGTAGAGGTAGAATCTTCTAATAGACCTGATTATACAGTTGATTTCGGTACAGGCACTTGTGATGATACTTACACAGCAACTGTCAATGGCAATGTGATTGTAATCAATGGATAGTTAATTTATAGAGATAAGTTTTTATTTCATACCACTCTTTATTTAGATGATAAAGAGTGTTTTTTTAAACCCTTACGAAGATATCAATTAAGGACAAATTAAAATATATTACCCACAAATTTGTATATGAGTATATTACCTCATCTTTTTATCAAAAAATAAGTATTTAATAAATCACCTCTAACATCAATCCACTTTATTTTTTTGTAGTAAATAGATTTAAAATAATAGATTAGAAGTTTTTAGTTTGTTAAATTACAATTTATACAGGTATCCGTAAAGGCAAATACTTAATTTTGTCTATCAAATATCCATTATTCTACAAAAAAACATGAAGAAATTAAATTTTCGCAAAATACTTAAAATCACAGGCTATACTTTTTTAGGACTTTTTGTGGTACTCCTTCTTGCTAGTTTTCTGATTCCTTATTTTTTTAAAGATGACATCAAAGCAAAGATAGATGAGCAAATCGCCCAATCTATCAATGCCCAAGTCAATCTAGATTTAGACAAGTTAAGTCTAAGTGTTTTTAGAAACTTCCCCAATATTACCGCAAGTTTAGATGATTTTAGCATTGTAGGCAAAGATGAATTTGCAGGAGATACCCTAGTGGCAATAGATCGCTCTCGTATCACGATTGATATTTGGAGTGTGATTTTTGGTCCTGAGGTAAAGGTAAGAGGTATTTATCTCAAAAACCCTCGTGTCTATGCAAAAGTTCTTAGCAATGGAAAAGCCAACTGGGACATCGGCATCAGTACACCAGAAGACTCTACTGCTACAGAAGAACCCACAGAAGAAACCAAGTTTGATGTAGGAATCAGATTCTGGGAGATAGAAAATGGAAAGGTTACTTACGAAGATGCTACCCTTGATGCACTTGTGAAAATTGAAGATCTCAACCACAAAGGCACAGGTAATTTTAACCAAGAAGTATTTGATTTGGATATTCAGACAGATATGGGTGATTTTAGCTATAAACAGTACGGAATGGCTTACCTAGCCAATAAAAAAATAGCTTCAAACATCACACTTAATATGAATTTACCTGAATCCAAATATACATTTAAAGATAATCAAGTCAAGATTAACGATTTTTCATTCGGATTTGAGGGTTTTGTGCAGTTATTAGAAGAAAAAATCAACTTAGATATCAAGTTTTCTACACAGGAAGATAAATTTAAAAATATCCTTTCACTCGTTCCTGGTATGTTTACCGAGCAGTTTAATGACCTCAAAACCAGTGGATTACTCAAAATGGAAGGCTTCTTAAAAGGAGAAACAGACTATGAAGGCAATAAACTTCCTGCTTTTAATCTTTCATTACTCGTCAAAGATGGCATGTTTCAATATCCTACCCTGCCCAAAGCAGTCAATAATGTGCAAGTGGACTTGAATATAGATAATAAAGATGGAGTAATTAATAACACCAATCTTGCCCTCAAGAAATTTCATATAGATTTTGGCACAAACCCAATAGATGCCAAAGCCACAGTAGAAGGCTTAGAAAACTCACTCATAGATGCTCTTGTTTCTGCCAAGCTTAATTTGGGTGAATTGAGCCAGTTTTTTCCCTTAGAAGGTAATGTCCTCAAAGGTGATTACAGCCTAAATCTTAAAGCTAAAGGGCGTGTAACTGAGACTCAAATCCCTGCCATAGATGCCAAAATGCTCTTGAGAAATGGCTATCTTAAATCTACTCAATACCCGGATGCACTAGAGAATTTGCTCATAGATGCACAAGTTACCAATACCTCTGGCAAGATAGAAGATACCCAAGTTCGTCTCAATCCATTTAAAATGGTCTTAGACAAAGAGCCTTTTGAAATTAAGGCTATTTTTAGTGATTTGAATGATATTCAGTTTGATATGATAGCAAAAGGTGGGATAGACCTTGGCAAAGTAATGAAACTTTACCCCATAGAAGGAATGGATATGAGTGGTAAAATTAGGGCTGATATCCAGACCAAAGGGCGAGCTTCTTATGCCATGAATGGACAATATGATAAAATACCTACCAGTGGCACTACTTCTCTGAGTAATTTTGAATTTAAAAGTACTGACTTACCACAAGGCATGAAAATCACCCAAGCCCAAGCAAGCTTTACACCTCAAAGCATGACACTTGAAAAAATGGATGGCTTTATAGGCAAAAGTGATATGCATGCCAATGGTGTTTTGAGTAATTATATGGCGTATTTACTTGCTCCTAATGCAGTGTTGAAGGGAGTTTTAGATTTCCGATCCAATCGCTTTTTGGTAGATGAATGGATGACCGATACTGGAGATGTTACAACTACTCCAACCAATACTGTCCCCGTTGCTACTACCAAAAATCCAAGTACTACCAGCACTTCTTCTTCTGATGGCACATATCAAGGGGAGAGTTTAGTAGTAGAGATTCCTAAGAATATTGATTTTAGACTTAATTCTGATATAAAAGAAGTAATCTATGACAAACTAAAAATCAATGACCTTAAAGGAATTATCATTATTCAAGAGGGTAAACTTCGTATGGAAAATGTTACTTTCAAAACCTTGGGTGGAGGCTTTAACACTAATTTTGTCTATGACCCTACAGACCTGCTCAAGCCCAAATATGAGTTTGGTTTTGGGATAGATGACCTGCCTATAGGTAATTTGCTAGGCTACACCACTGGCACTAACTCAACCTTAGCCAAAACCATTACAGGTGATTTGAATACTTTATTACAACTTAAAGGCAATCTTAGTCAAGGTTTAATCCCTTTATTAGACAACTCTTTAAATGGCAAAATCAATATCAATATCCTGAGAGGGTTGGCAAAAGACTTACCGATGTTAGATAAAATAAGCAGTCTGACCAATCTGAAATCACTCAAAGCACTTGCACTTGATGATGTACTCGTAAAAGGACTCATAGAAGATGGCAAGGTTAATTATCAGCCATTTGACATCAAGACCAGTGATCTTAATATGAATATTAGTGGCTCTAATACATTAGAAGGGGCTTTGGACTTATTGGTAAAACTGACCATTCCCAAAAATAAAGTAAGTTTACTCGCCATCACAGCACTCAAAGCCTTGGGAGGTGATACAGATGAACAAGGTAATCTCAAGCTCAATTTTAAAGTAGGAGGAAATTATCTCAAACCCGATGTGAAGATGCTAAGTGCCGATGCTAAAGCTACTGTCATAGACAAAAAGAAAGAAGAAGTAGAGGAAAAAGTAGATGAGGTCAAAAGCGAGGTAAAAGAAACCATCAATGAAGGAGCAGAAGCCGTCCTGGAAGCTGCCCGCAAGCAAGCTGACCTCATCAAATCTCAAGCCCGTCAGCAAGCCCAAAAAATAAGAGAAGAAGCTGATGCAGCTGAGAAAAAAACAATAGAAGAAGCAGCCAAAAAAGGTCTATTGGCTAAAAAGACAGCAGAAATAGCTGCTAAAAAAGTAAAAGAATCTGCCTATAAAAAAGCTGACCAGCTGGTAGTAGAAGCTGATAGAAGAGCTGACCAAATCATCAAAGAAGGACAAGAGAAAGCTGATAAGCTAAAATAATTATTCTCTATTGCTGAAAAGAATCCCTGTGGATGTTTCAAGTTTAAAAACCTGAGACATCCACCTTTTTATGAAGGAAGAGAGACATATCTACTCAAAATCTCTTCGTAGAGTATATAGTCTTTTAAAAGCTTTTGTATTTTTGTGGCATGAAACTAAAAAATGACTTAATTCTTCGTACCCTCAAAGGTGAGCGTACAGAGCGTAAGCCTGTCTGGCTAATGCGACAAGCAGGTCGAATCTTGCCCGAATACCGTGCAGTACGTGCCAAATTGAGTGGATTTATCGAACTAGCCAAGACACCTGAGCGAGCCGCTGAGGTTACGATACAGCCCGTAGATATTCTGGGTGTAGATGCTGCCATCATTTTTTCAGATATTTTAGTGATTCCTGAAGCAATGGGCTTACCTTATGAAATGGTAGAAAAACGAGGCCCTTTTTTCCCTGATACAGTTCGCTCAACGGCTGATTTAGATAAATTACACATAGCACAAGCCAATGAACTAGAGTATGTATTAGAAGCAATCAGAATTACCAAAAAAAATCTACAAGGCCGAGTTCCTTTGATTGGTTTTGCAGGTGCTCCTTGGACTATCCTTGCCTATATGGTGGAAGGAAGTGGCTCTAAGACCTTCTCTATAGCCAAGCGAATGCTCTACCAAAATCCTACCTTGGCTCATCAGCTTTTAGAAAAGATTACTCAAAGTACTATTAATTATCTCAAAGGTCAGATAGCCGCAGGAGTAGATATATTACAACTTTTTGATTCTTGGGCAGGAATCCTTTCCCCTGAGGTATATAAAGAGTTTTCGCTTCCCTACATCCAAAAAATATGTGAAGCCATCACCGAAGTTCCACTCATTGTCTTTGCCAAAGGAGCTTTTTTTGTAAGAGAAGAATTAGGGAAATTACCTTGTGAGGGAATAGGACTTGATTGGACAATGGATATACGAGAAACTAGACAGCTCGTTGGTAGCGAAAAAATATTGCAAGGAAATTTAGATCCATGTATGTTATACGCACCTGATGATGTTTTACAAAAGGCTACTATTCAGATGATACATACTTTTGGTGAGAAGCACATCGTCAATCTTGGACATGGTGTCTATCCTGATATCAATCCTGAAAAAGTGAAATTATTCATAGAAACTGTCAAAAATACACCTACTCGCTCAGCATAAGTAAGAGATAAGTGGTTATTAGAAGAGATATAAATATTCGTAGGTAAGTTAGCAAAATTGTTAACTACCTACGT
>JBBRUH010000402.1:0-5194 GCA_038248005.1 Cytophagales bacterium
AAAGACTCCATAGTCTTTACCTTCCTTCCACATTTTAACGTAGAACTTTTCTAAGTTTGTTCCTTGAACAGCTTTAAAATATAGAGGCATCTGTGACATCTTATGCAATGCTAAATTAATCTTGTTCTGATTATTTTTAGAACCAGAGACAATAGGTTTCAGAACTTCTGTTACAAAGATGGGTTCTGGAGTCTTAAGAAGAGCAGTATCTTTCTCCTTTAACTTAGAGTTAGTATAGACATAACCAGACATATTCTGTCTAGTATAAGCCATTTGCCATTGATGCCAAGCTTCTGCTTCAGTAGTCCACTGACTATTTTTCTGTTTTACCTCTTTATAAGTATTATCCATTATTAAAGAGAATGCATCCGCTTCATTTATTTTTGAGTAGAGGTTGCTAACTAAATTTACATCTTTAAGTATTACAACATTAGCATAGGATTTATACTCATGGTAACCAGGATCTTTTGAAGTGAGTTCTATTTCTCCTACTTTATTCTCATTTCCATTAAGAAATGTATTGTGTTCAGAAAGATTAAAAGTTGTTCTTCTTGGAGACATAAAGGATTTAATACGTTTAGTCTCATCAAGTTTTCCATTCTTAACAGCAAATTGATAGGGATCTCCAAATAGTATTTTATGAAACTCAATATTGTTAATAATGTAGTTAGTATTAACAAAAGTTAATAAGTCATTTACATTCTTTTCAGATAGTTTAAATTTATTAAGTTGCTCTTCATTAGCAAATGAATCATTCAAGTGAGCATACATAAAGACACTTGGTGTCTTTTCATCCTTTTTAGAAAGCAGCTGAATCTGATTGTTACTCATAAGGAGTTTCCTAGTCTCTTCCACTGTACTCTCTATATAAGATTTAACAGCAGAATTAATCTCACTAGAATTTTTATCAAGATATGCAATTATATCCTCTTGAGAAGCTTCATCAACTATTAACTTATTAATATCTTTTAAAGTCTGAGGAGAAAGAATATCTTTAAAAATTCTTAAGTCCCTACTTCTACTACCAATACTCTTAAGACTCTCTCGATTTCTATAATCAAGTGCGAGAGCTATATCATCCTTTAGATACCCATTAAATATAGTATATACTTTACCCCAGGATCTTTCTGTTTCTACGTCTGTAAAAGAAAGATGATTCCCTACATTAAGCATCCACTCAGTAGCACTTTCTGCAGGAACAAGTATATAATAATTACCTTCTACATTCTGATTAATCTCTTGAGTAAATCTATCTCCAAGTGTTAAAGAACCTGTAGCTACCCCTTCATTGTTATCTAAGTAAATAGATCCATCAATGTATTTAACTTTGATTTCTTTAGTTCTATCTCCCTCTTCATTAAAAAAGTCTCCCCCTTCTTTAAGAATGATACTATGCTTAGAAAACACATCATTAAGTTCAGATCTATTTTGTAATAACTCAGACTTAGTATCTGCATCATTAAATTCATTCTCAAAAAGAGAAGGAGTATTATTCTCTGTAGCAGTTTGCTTATTAGTTCCTTCCACTCCCTTAAAAGTATTTTCCTGATTAGGATTGGTTGCTTGTACAATAGTGTCAGCTATTACTGTAAGCTGTTGATTTATTCCAAGAGTTCTCCCAGTAAAACTTCCTACATCTGAAGCTTTTTGTAGATAAGTATAAATACCTCCTATTGCTTGAGCAACTGCTTTCTGCTGATAACTTTTAAAATTAAGATAGACAATCAATGAAAGGTCTATACCTATTCCATTAATAAACTCCATCATAGCCTCAGGAGTTTTTGGAGTTTCCGTAGGAAAAGCAGATTTAGTTATCTGATAGGATCTAGTTAAAGAATTACGTTTAATTGTAGAATTAGGAGTATCTGAAAGTATTTTCATATTTTCAAACCAATGTTGTTTGATCTCTCTACTAGCTGTAAATAAATTAGCAGGAGCAGTATACACTTCATTACCAGTTATGTATTGTATAAGAGCTTCAGGTTTTTGTTTTGTAAAAGTTTGAAAGAAATTAATAAATAGTCTCCAGTCTTCTTGTTTAAATTTACTAAATTCAACTACACCAGTATTAAGATTACCCCCAACTCTTTGAAAGAACCTTACATAGGTCGCATCATACTGAGCTAGGTTATGTAACTTCTTCACTGCTTTATAGATACTACTAGTGTTAGATAACTTATCTAATACAGTGGTAAAAATCTTATTAAAGTTATTTAGAGTATAACCTTTTACGGAAGAAATAATTCTTTTTGGAAGTTTTAGTGTAGTGTTATCTCCCTGATTAGTTGCTTCTACCTCAAGAAGAGTAGCTGCGGTAAATTTAATAGCAAAAGCAGAAGTTTTTTTCCAATCTGTAGAAAAAGCTTCAGGTGCATAAGAGCGATTATTAGTACCCTCTGCATTTATATCTACTTTATCTTCTTCATTAAAATTAATTCCTAAAGTACGTAAATACTCTTTTGTTCTCTTGAAAAGTTGGTTAAACCTATTTTCTCCAAGCATTTGGAATTTCTTTTCACTACCACTATAAACTTCTTTAATTTTATCATAAATCTGTTTATCAGTTATTTTCTGTATATCAAAAAGAGTTTTCTTATCTTCTCCAAAGATAAATTGAGCAGCACGAGCTGTCATGTCTTGTACATATTCAAAAGCTTGTGTCTCTGTAACTCCAGGAATCTTCTTATACTCAGGAGCCTCCGTTTTAATTTTATTAGAGATGAGAGTATTTTTAAATTCTCCTGTATTAATAGCTTTAAAAAGACTATCTTTTAAAGAAGGGTTACTTACAAAGGATCTGAAGAAATCAAGAATACTTCTGAAGAAATTAATAACCTTTTCTCCAAGACTTCTTGCAGGAAGTTTACCAAGACGGAAGTCTCCAAAATCATCAGCTATTCTTTCCTTAGCTTGACTATCTGTAGTTTCACTATATGCAACCTTTTCACCAGTTTCTCTATCTATAAAGGTTCCACTCTTTGCTTTGAACTCATCTAGTACAGCCTGACGTTGCTCAGGAGTAATGAATGCTTTCCATATACCCTCAAAGACCTCATGGTACTCTGTACCTCTAATAGCTCCTTTATAAAACTTAGCTACGCCATTCTCAAATACACCCCAAGCAGTTTTGTTATCGAAGGTATTAACAATGTTATCCAAGATTTCATAAGGCATATTAGGAACATTTTCTGTAACCCAAGCCTTGAAGATGGTTATCTCCGCATCAGTCATTCTCTGTTGTCCAGCTTCCTTTATTCCTATTCTTCTATAGTCGTCCTCAGGAGCTTCAGTACTATTTATATCAATAGAATTTTCTTTGGAAATTCCTACCCATTCTCCTGTATCTGGATTTTTAACTCCAATTACTTTTACACTTCCATCTACTTGATCTATTGTATTATAAAATTCATTTTCCTTTACTGCTTTTATAGACTCAGGCTTAGTAAAAATAATTTCTTTTCCCTCTTTAAACTTTTCAAAACTATTAAGCACTCCTGCATTTTTAGCCCCTTTAGCAAGAGCCTCAAAAGCTTTAGCTATCTCTTGTTCTTTAGTAAGAGGGACTTCTGTAACTATAGGTTCCTCTTTTTTGATTAGGTTATTTACTTCCTTTGTCTTTGCTACAAAAATAGCATTCTCTCTTACAGAAAGAAGAGACCTATTTTTAACCTTATCTGCTATCTCACTTAGTCTTTGATCTGAGACTATATTATTATTATCTACAAAGTTACTGTACTCAGTATCTGAGATAATATCAACCTCAGCTACAGGGGCCTTTAGTCTCTGTAGCTCTCCTGCCAGTTTACTACTTATAAAATCTATGACTATCTGACCATCTGATGCTGTAGCATCTAATGTACCATTAGTTCTTGCTAAGGTTATTGCAGTGTCTATAACTTTTTTATCAACTACAGCTTTAGTAGTTGTAGCATTCAGTATAATGTTTACAGCAACATTTCCTGCAGCATCCACTGTTCCTGTGAAATCAATAGGCCCAATATTAAACCCAGTAAATGTGTTAGTGGTAATACCATCCATTACATGAGTATCAATAACTGTAGATCCTGTAGATGGGGCTTTAGGTGCTGGTGCAAGTGCAGGTTTAACTTCTATCTTCTGTACTGGTAATTCAAAATCCTCTAACGTAGAATATTTCTGTTTAAAGGAATATGGAATATCAGTTGTAGGTTTAGCCACTGCAACAACGAGAGGAGTATCAGCTACTGACCTATTACTTCCATCCGGATTCTTAGATGATAATAGATACATTTGATAATGCTTCCAAGGAACTTCTTTTAGCGTATCATTCTCAAAACGATATTCAACAAACTCCTTATTAGGATTCTTTGCAAGAGTAGTATTATTTGTATTGTGATAGGTATTAGTAAGTTTCTTTACAATATCTTGTTCTTTATCAGCAATTTCTGAAATAGCATACTTATCTCCTCCTAAGAAAAGAGTCATGGTGTTACTATCAATGTAGATTTGATTACCAAAGGTCTTTGCACTTTTACGTAAATAGAGAACATTCTGTAGATATTCCATATACTTTCTAGTAAGTATTTGTGGATTACCTAATTGAGAGTTTTCTTGTATATCTTTTGCTAAAGCCTTAAGTACTTGATAGATACTTTCTGCACGTTTAAGTCCAAAAGTATTATTATTAAGAAATTGAAGAGTGTCTTCGATTTGTAGTACAGGTCTCCCTAAAGGAAATTTTAAGTTCTGTCCATTATGGGTAATAACTCCTGATATAGGGATCTGTATAAGAGTATGATTATCTCTTATATCTTTATCTGAAACCAGTACTTCAGAAACATGATTCTTTTCAGCAATACCTCCTGTAATTAACGTAGGTATTGGAATTCCTCTGGAAATAGTGAATTTATAAAGCTTATTACTTGCATTCTTCTCTGCAAAAAGTTCAGCTCTCTTAGTAGCCCAACCCTTAGCCTGAGCAATAAATTCATCTTTCTCTCCTTGTCTATATCTAGGATTACCTTTAATATTAGTAACTTCTGTAGTAGGCATAGTTTGAAAGATAACCTTACTTATATCAACTTGAGTTCCTACTTCTCCAATATGATTACCTTCCTTATCTACGAAGAAAGTTTTGCCATCTTTACGATCTACAAATACCTGAGCAACAAAACCAGTATTAATATCTTTAGAACCTTCTAAATTATTTAATCCA
>JBBRUH010000403.1:0-5186 GCA_038248005.1 Cytophagales bacterium
ATAAATCTCTTCTTCGGTAAGGTAATCTGCCAGCATGCAAAGACTAGGATTATGCCCTATCAAGAAGACTTTCTCAGCACTCTCGTCAAAATTAACGATTAAATTAAGAAGGGCTTGAAGAGAAGCCTCATAAATAGAATCTTCAAAAACTATCTCTTGAAAATTAATTTTCATCACTTCACAAAATATCCTTGCTGTCTGAGTAGTACGCACAGCAGGGCTAGAGTATATCTTGTCAGGCAAGTGATTAAGCTCAATTAAGGTTTTTGCGATTAGATTTGCATCCGAATGACCTCGGGGAAGAAGTTCACGATCAAAATCATCTTGTTCCATCTGGATTTCTTCCGTTTTGGCGTGGCGAATGATAAAAAGATGCTTAGACATAAGAGGTAGCATAGGTAAATATGAGCAATAAGAGAACTTTCTGCAAATTTGAACTAAAAAAGTGTATTTACGAAATAGAGGTAGCTAGAAATTTTAATTTTTTAAAAATTATTCAGTATCTGAGGTAGAAGATAAGAATGTAAAAAGTAGATTTTCAAAATTAGTTTGAACCTTAGTCTTATTATAAAGAACTGATTATTAGAATCTCAACAAGACAACCCATCACTCATCATTTATAACTCATCATTTCCTAAAGTACATCTAGCTTCTTTTTGATTTGCATGAGGTAATAATTTGCCTCTTCATCTCCTAGTTTTAAAGCTCGTTGAAAGTCATATTTTGCTTTCTCATGGTTGCCGAGTGCAAAATGACTTAGCCCTCTGTAGCGGAAAGTTTCAGGATGTTTCTCTCTAAAATGCCATACAGCTAAGTCAAATTCAGTAAGTGCGTCTTGAAAATCCTCTAAATCATAGAGAGCCATTCCTTTAAAAAGGTAACAGTCAGAAAGTTGGTAATCTATGCTTATGGCTCGGTTACAATCTGCAATGCACTGATAGAGATTATCTAATCGGTAGTTTGCTTCTGCACGGTAGCCCCAAGCAATGGCACATTGAGGGTCTTTTTGGATGATATTGCTAAAATAAACGTGTGCGTCCTTAAAATTATCTGCAAAAATGAGTTTTACACCTTCTTTGTATTTTTCAGTATCCTTCATACTCTTGGTCTTATGATGCCCCAAAAGCACACGGATAAGGACGTAAAAGCCCAGCAAAGAAAATATAGAAACTGCTTCCATTAAAAATTGATTGTTTAAAATTGCTTGTGAAGATACAAATAAAAGTCTAACTTTAACCTCATTTATAAATGAAAGTTGAAGCAAAAAGTTTAACCTATGAAGGAAATTTTCTTCTATCCCTAGAAAAGATAACACAGCAAAAAGGTTAGCAATATTGCTAACCAAGCCAAGGATTATGACATCACATTTGCTTGTGAGAACACATGCAATGGTAAAGATGACTTCTTCATTAACTCAATGAATCATAAAATACCTTCTCAGTGATGTTAGCCCATTCGGTGATGCCTTTTTTAAATTCTGCAAAAGAAGCATAGACTTTTTTACACATAGGGTCTTTGGCAGTTAGCTCGTCTATGACTTCTTGGGTATAGATTTTTAGTTGTGCCAATACCTCATCAGGATATTTTTTGAGTTTTACGCCATTTTCTTTGATCATCTTGCGTAAGTAGAAGTTGTTTTTGGCTTCAAACTCTCCCAGCACCCATATACTCATTCTATAAATAGCACTTCGGATAATCTCCTGTAAATCAAGGGGTAAGGCTTCAAATTTATCTTTACTGACCATCATTTCTAGCATAGGGCCTGGCTCGTGCCAGCCAGGGTAATAGTAGTTTTTGGCTACATTATAGAATCCCATTTTATAATCGTGGTAAGGCCCAATCCATTCTGTGGCATCTATTACACCTCGTTCTAGGTTGGTATAAAGTTCATTTCCTGGGCTGAGTACTACAGTTCCTCCAGCTTTGGCAAGTACTTTTCCACCCAAGCCAGGCATACGCATTTTTAAACCTTTGAGGTCTTCGAGAGAGTTGATTTCTTTTCTAAACCATCCTCCCATTTGTACACCCGTGTTTCCTCCTGGAATAGGGATAATATTGTGTGGGGCATAGAGTTCTTCCCAGAGTTGTAAACCTCCTCCATTGATAATCCAAGAATTCATCTGCTGGGCATTCATCCCAAAAGGAATGGCAGCAAAAAACTGTGAAGCGGGCAATTTACCAGCCCAATAATAAGAAACGCCACTAGACATCTGTGCTGCACCTTGACTGACTGCATCAAAGCACTCTAGGGCAGGAATCAATTCTCCAGCACCCATTACCTTGATTTTCATACGCCCTGCGGAGGCAGTTTCTATCCATTTGGCAAGCATATCCAAGCCCTCTCCAAGCACAGGAAACTTGGGTGGCCAAGTGCTGACCAGTATCCAGTTGTATTTTTGGGTGGAGGTGAGATTGGTATTTGCTTTTTCTTTGATACTACTCTGACAAGCCGTAGCCAATGCACCCGCAGTAGCAAGGGTAGCTAAAGAGCCTTTTTTGAGAAAATCACGTCTATTGGTCTGTTGCATACAAAATGGATAATCAAATGAATTATGAGTGATGAATTTTTGGCTATGAGTGATGAAAATTTTGCTTTAACTAAATGAATACTTTGTCGTAAATTAAAAGCAAATAAAGCAAAAGTGCAATTTTTTGGGGAATGTTAGTGATTTACCATTCATATCTTATCCTTAAAAGAAGTAGGGTTGTGTGATTTCACATTAAAATAATGGTTTAATACATTAGAGTTGTTACATACAGACTACCAACACTTTAGCTTTTTTACAACCAAATAGACACATAGAAAACATAGGAAATTGCTTACGAAAAGCTTTTATATTAGCTTATCATTCCAAGATTCCCAAATGAAAAATGGATGTAAATCATTGAAAATCAAGAACTAGCAACTCTATTATCTGTATCTTCCACTTATTAAGACTTTCCAAGTTTTAAAACTTGGAAAGTCTTATCATCTACTTTTTGAATGTACAAAGCGATTAAAGTTGAATCATAAATAACCAAAAAACTTCTCACTCTTCCTCTAATTTCTTCCCAATGATTTCTTGACCTCCTTGAAAGAGCGTAAGGCTTTCGATTTCACCTGCTTCATTTTTATTGAAAGTAACTTGTGCTTCTACTACTTTGAGGTAAAACTCAGTATCAGATTTTGGAAAAATATCAAACTGTGGCTGTCCTGTGGCTTGTGCTTTCATTTGATTTCCTTCTTTGGTAACAGTAATGATGAAGTTGGCCATTAACTCATATCTCCCAACATAACTTTCTAGTATCTCACTATCCACTATGGCATCTTTAAAAAGCTCTTCAGTATTGACTCCCATTGACTTTAATTGGTCAATGGCATTTTGATTGGCAGGGTTAAGCTCTACAGATTTTGTGTAATTACTAATAGCCTTGTCTTTATCCCCGATTTTTAAATAAGCTTCTCCCATACTGTCATAAGCATTGGCATTTTCAGGATGTGCCTTTACATTTAGCTCAAAAATAGCAATGGCTTTGTCATTTTCATCATTGCTCAGATAAGAATATCCTAAGGTATTTAATTCTGTATCTTCAAAATTATAAGTGTTTTTATCTTCTTTGTTTAAATCCCAGTAGGTGTTGATGCCTTTTTCTATGCCTTCTTTCTCTATGACTTCTTTGATTTTATTTGCAATAGAAGGTTTTATTTCTGGAAGGGGAGTAGCAGGGTTAAGAAGATAAATTCCTAAATCATCTACACTTGCAGTTGAGTTTGTCAAGACGACTACGCCTTTATTCTCACCTTTGATAAAGCCTGCAAATGCTTTGTAGCCTCCTGTGCCACCATTGTGCCATACTATCTCTTTATTATCAGAGGATAAGATATGCCAGCCCAAACCTACATGAGGTTCTTTCCCTTCTTTTCTTGTGTTTTTATGTGATAACTGCATTGCAGGATAAAGTTTACTCTTGCTCATTCCCATATTGGCAGCAAGGTATTGAAGCATGTCTATCGCATTGGAGCGAATTGCCCCTGCACCAGCCAAGGTAACAAAATCCCAATTAGATACCTGTAAGCCAGCACTATGCCCCAAAGCAAGATTTTTTTTCATCTCAGGGCTAAGGGCGATTCCTGTGTTTTTGAGTCCTAGCGGTTTGGTGATGACTTCTGCTAGTAATTTTTCATAGGTAGTATTGTGCTTTTTTGCTAAGGTATGCCCCAACAGACCAACTGCATAATTAGAGTATTCATATTGAGAACCAATATCACGGGTAAGTTCACAAGCAGCTAAAAAATCATATAATTGCTTTTCTGAATAATCTATGTAGGGGTTCTCAGGGTCAGCAGGGCTGAAATTATCAGGCATTCTAGGCAGAGAAGAAGTATGATTAGACATCTGTACTAGCTTGATAGATTCTCCATTTCGTGTAGGTGCTTTTACTCCTTCGGGCAAGTATTTTTGCAAAGGGTCATCTAATTTTATTTCTCCTTTTAAGACCATATTAGCCAGTAAAATACCTGTGAAAGTCTTAGAAATAGAGCCAATTTCATAGATAGAGTGTTCATCTACAGCCTCCTTACTTTTAACAGATTTTACGCCATAGCTATAAAAGTGAGTTCCGTTATCATCTATGACTCCAACCACGATAGAGGTATTAATTTGATTATCTACCCGAGATTGGATGTTTTTTTTGACTGCATCGCTGATAGGGTCTTTCTTTTGTGCTTGAGCGAGTGGTGAAAGTATGAGGTATAAAAAAACTAAAAAAATGTGCGTAAGTTTTGACATAAGTAAATGGTTTTTAGGTTTTATAGATATTCAGCTTCAATATAACTCTTTTTTGGTAAAAATACACTTAAACCAAGCCGAGTATGATTTAAGCTTTGCTAGTGTATCTAATCTATTTATATTTGTAAAGAAACTTAGTGTGAAGGCTTTGGACACGAATTGTTGGTCTCCCCTAACTGGTCATAGCGTCTTGCCGCACAACAACAAACTGGTCTGACGGGTCTCCCTCAGACCATATTTTTGTATCATCTAGTCATTGTTTTGGATGTAAAGTAAGAAAAGTATATCTTAGTATTTCAGAATTTTATTTTATATTTGAGTTTAAAAGGTTCGTAAAGTTTGTTCTGAGCGAGAAGCTAAGAACAGTTGCGGTTGTGGATATGTGAATACGCTAAGAGCAGAGGGGGGAAAAAGCTG
>JBBRUH010000404.1:0-5182 GCA_038248005.1 Cytophagales bacterium
ACTATGTGTGTAGGTGGTGGAATGGGTGCTGCTGGTTTGTTTGAGGTGTATTAAGGAATAAATATAAGTTTTGTAGAACTATAAAAAATAAAAAAACCTCTATACAAATCAATGTATAGAGGTTTTTCCTTATTTATAGCTCAATTTCGGAGTAGTATTCACCATCTTCATTTTTATAAACCGTTATTTTACGCACTGAGCATAAATCTACACCTAAGATAACCCTGAAGTCATCTTCTGAAAAGCCTGAATCTAGTTTGATGTCCCACTCACATTCCGTGTCATCAGTTACGGCATTGAAAGTAATCCTGACATCGTCTCCATCCCCCAATACACTTGAAGGAATAATATCGCTTCCCCATTCTGAATCAGTAGAGCTAGATATGTGCATTCCATATAAGATATCACCAGTTTGATTTTCTAAGATAAAATCTAATTTGGTCTGTGCATTGATTTGAGCAAAAGCAAAAATTAAGGTAATAAGGGCAAGTAATTTTTTCATAAAATGTTCAATTTGTATAATTTTAATTATTCTTTTTATACACAAACGCTTTTCTGTTATCCGATACCTCTCTCTTTTATAAAACACCTAGTTTGTTTGATGAATGGCTGTATTGGTTTTATGAATCTCCATGATAAAGCTAATTACTTATGAAAGATAGACCAATAAAAAAAGCATCAAAGTATGAGTACTCTGATGCTTGTTATGTTTTATGATGACATGATTTTACTTCAAGGTAAACATTGTTTCTTGTACCTTGTCAGAGTTGGGCCCTACCATTACTTTAAATTCACCTGGGTCAGCTTTGTATTGCATTTGGGCATTCCAGTAAGCCAAATCTTCAGCAGTAATTTTAAATTTAACTTCTTTGCTTTCACCTGCTTTGAGGACTACTTTTTCAAATCCTTTTAATTCTTTGACAGGGCGAGCGATATCTCCAACCATATCACGAACATATAATTGAACTACCTCCTCCCCTACTCTTTTACCAGTGTTTTTGATGGTGATAGAAACTTCTAGGGTTTCTTTGGATGAGATACTATTGCTATTGAGTTTCATATCTCCGTACTCAAAAGTAGTATAGCTTAAGCCATATCCGAAGGGATATTTAGGCGTATTAGGAATATCTAAATAACCAGTTTTCCAGATCGTACCAAACTCATATTGGTATCTGCCTGTCTCAAGGCGGTTATAAAACAAAGGCACTTGACCTACTGAGCGAGGGAAAGTAACTGTTAGTTTCCCTGCAGGGTTATAATCTCCCATAAGCACATCAGCAAGAGCATTCCCTGTTTGATAGCCTGATTGCCAAGCTACTAGAATAGAGGGAACATTTTCACTTGCCCATTCAAAGGTAAGCGGACGGCTATTAAACAATACCATTATTATAGGTTTACCTAGTTTATGCAAAGCTTTAATGAGTTCTTCTTGATTTCCATTGAGGTTGAGGTCTGCCACACTTCTGCTTTCTCCGCAGTCATAGCCTTGCTCACCTACACAAACCACAATCACATCAGCCTGACTAGCCACACGTACTGCTTCTGCGATAGATTCTGGAGTACACACCTTATTTACACTGCCGTTTGCAGTAAGTATAGTAGCATCTTTGCCTAATTTACGCTGCAAGCCTTGCAGAGGAGTTACTACCTTGGTAGAGTCATATTGTCTGAAACCAATGCCCAAAGTCCAGAAACTCATATAATCTTTATTGCCAATGCTATTGGCATAAGGGCCTACCATGGCTATTTTTTGATTTTTATTGAGAGGAAGTACATCTTTATCATTCTTAAGCAATACCATTCCTTTACGGGCTACATCTCTAGCGGCTTCTAAGTACTCAGGTTTTTCTAGAGTAGCTTCACGGCGTTCTTTGTTAAGGTATTTGAAAGGGTCATCAAATAAACCTAGTGCAAATTTCATTTTAAGAACCCTTCTTACAGCATCATCTATTTGTCTAAGTGTTACTTTGTCTTTTTCAAGTACAGTTTTAAGATGATTAATGTAGATACCACCAGACATATCCATATCACAGCCAGCAATGAGTGCTTTCCAAGCAGCTTCTTCATCATTGGTTGCTACTCCGTGTTCTACTAGCTCCCCCACAGAATCCCAATCACTGACCACAAAACCCGTAAAGCCCCATTCTTTTCTTAATATTTGATTGACCAAAAGAGGATTCATAGTGCAAGGTACGCCATTAAGGGTATGAAAAGCATTCATATAAGTACCTACTCCAGCATCTAAACAGGCTTTAAAAGGAGGTAAAACCCAGTTACGCAGTTTAGTTTCACTCATTTCTACAGAGTTATAATCTCTTCCTCCTATTGCGGCACCATAGCCCGCAAAGTGCTTGGCACAAGCCAGGACTGTATTATTAGCATTAAGATCTGTTCCTTGAAAACCTATGACTCTAGCCTTCGCAATGAGACTGCCTAAATAAGCATCTTCTCCAGCACCTTCCATTACTCTGCCCCAGCGAGGGTCATTGCTGACATCTACCATAGGTGCAAAAGTCCAGTTTTGTCCGTCTGCGGCGGCTTCAGTAGCTGCTATGCGTTCCACTTGTTCTATGGCTTTCATATCCCAAGTAGAAGACTGAGCAAGGGGAATTGGAAAAATAGTTTTGTAGCCGTGAATCACATCAAAGCCAAAGATTAGTGGAATTTTAAGACGAGATTCTGTAACGGCAATTCCTTGCATTTTACGCTTATTTTCAAAATTAGTATGAGACAGAATAGAACCAATGCGTCCAGCCTTAATCCCATTGCTAAGATCTTCATTTGCTGCATTTGTATTCGTACCTGTACTAAAATCACCTGCTACTTGGTTAAGTTGCCCTATTTTCTCTTCTAGGGTCATTTTTTTGAGTAATTCTTCTACTTTTTGATCAATATCTGTGATAGAAGTGTTTTGTGAATATGCAGTGAGTCCAAACATAAGAATGATAGACAATAGAATTATGTGCTTCATTATTTTGTGTTATTTTATTGATTAAAAATGCAATTTACAGAATAGATTTTAGATAGTATTATTTTTTAGAGGAGGTTTAGTTTTATAAAGGATAATGCAGTGAGTCATGCTAATATCTTCTGCTTTGTAAGATATTGTGTATAAACATTTATCTAATCAAATCACTCTACTGACATACAAATAGTCATAACTCTATCTCGGATTATTACTTATCAGATATTTTCCCTAATTTTAATCCAAAGAAGTAAGATTAAGTATATATCTAAAATGAAAATTAATAGAATCAAATATGAGTAAAAAAACATTAGATTATCTTGGAGATATTAATCCAGCTAAAATTCATTGGGATTTGACTCCTGCCGAATTAACAGAAATGGCTTTAGCTCGAAAAGAAGGTGTATTAAATGATACAGGAGCACTGATGTGTGATACAGGTAAATTTACGGGTCGTTCACCTCAAGACCGTTTTATCATCAAAGATGAAAAAACTAAAGATACTGTTTGGTGGGGAGATGTCAATATTCCTTTTGAGCAAGAAAAATTTGACAAATTAATGACCAAAATGCTCAAGTATCTTGAAGGCAAAGAGCTTTTTGTGAGAGATGCCTATGCAGGAGCTGACTTGGATTATCGCCTAAATATCAGGGTAATAAATACCTTGGCGTGGCATAATATGTTTTGCCACAATATGTTTTTAAGACCTAAAAGAGAAGATCTTGAAAACTTTGCTCCTAACTTTACCATCATCAATATTCCTGAGTTTCTAGCTGACCCTGAGACAGACGGAACAAGACAAGGAAATTTTGCTATTCTCAACGTAAGCAAAAAAGTAATCTTGATAGGTGGTACTGGCTATGCAGGAGAAATGAAAAAAGGTATTTTTAGCGTATTGAATTTATTACTTCCCCTTGACCATAGTATATTTCCAATGCACTGTTCTGCCAATATCGGTGAACATGGAGATACTGCTGTCTATTTTGGTTTGTCTGGAACTGGTAAAACAACTCTCTCTGCTGATCCCAATCGATATTTGATTGGAGATGATGAGCATGGCTGGACAGATGAGCATGTCTTTAATTTTGAAGGAGGTTGCTACGCCAAAGTAATTAACCTTACCGAAGAAAGAGAACCTGAGATATTTAGGGCTATCAAACATGGAGCAATCTTAGAGAATACTCGCTTTATCTCTGGCACCCGCACCGTAAACTATGAAAATATAGAAGTAACCCAAAATACCAGAACGGCTTATCCTTTATATCACATCCCAAGTGCTATAGAACCTTCTATAGGAGGTGTTCCCAATAATATTTTCTTCTTGACTTGTGATGCCTATGGAGTATTACCTCCCATCTCTAAGCTAGACAAAGGACAGGCGATGTATCACTTTATCTCAGGCTATACTGCGAAAGTAGCAGGTACTGAAGCTGGAGTTACTGAACCTCAGTCAGTATTTAGTGCGTGTTTTGGTTCTCCCTTTTTACCTTTGCACCCTACTAAATATGCAGAAATGCTAGGTAAAAAAATAGATGAAACCAATGCCAATGTTTGGTTAGTCAATACAGGATGGATAGGTGGCCCTTATGGAATAGGTAACCGAATCAAATTAGAATATACACGGGCTATGATTACTGCTGCCTTAGAAGGGAAGCTTAATCTTGTTGGTTTTAGGAAACATACTGTATTTGGGATTAGTATTCCTTCTTCTTGCCCTGGTGTTCCTTTGGAAGTACTCAGCCCAAGAAAAATGTGGGGTGATGATCAAAGTTTCTATGAGAAAGCCTATTTCCTAGCAAATGCTTTTATCATGAACTTTGAAAAATACAAGAGCTTTGCCAATGAAGAAATCATGGCAGGTGCTCCTGTAAGAGAAGGTCACTTTTAGAATGATAAGATAAATGAATGAAAGAAAGGCAATAATCATTTTTTGATTATTGCCTTTTTTATGGGTTTTATTCGGTGAAATATGACTGAATTTAATAGATTAATTACCAATACTTTATCTCTTTTCCTAAGCACATAGAGAATTGCTTATATTAGGTAGTTAGATTTAAAATCTTATTCTCGGAAGACGGGATTGCAAATCCCGACTAACAGATTTAAAATCTTATTCTTGGAAGACGGGATTGCAAATCCCGACTAACAGAATTGCAAATCCCGACTAACAGATTTAAAATCTTATTCTCGGAAGACGGGATTGCAAATCCCGACTAA
>JBBRUH010000405.1:0-5169 GCA_038248005.1 Cytophagales bacterium
ACTGAGAGTACAGATTTAATACTGACCAATGGACTTCTAAAATCATGAGAAATCGCAGAAAGTATCTGTGTCTTTAGTTGATTTAGTTCTTGTAATTGAGCAGCCTGTATCATTATTTCACTACGTTGTTGATTCAGTTCTTGATTCTTTTGGTTTAATTTAATGACGGCATTGCTTCTTGCTTGTTCAAAAATGAGATTAAGTGTAAATATAACAGAGATAAGCCCCATAATAACTAAACTTTGGGAAAGAGCATATAATTCTTGATTATGTGTACGAGGAAATTTAAAACCCTTTTGGTCTAAAATCGCAAAAATTATCACTATTAATAAAGAAACTACCAGCCAGAAATAGGATGTTTTTTTATTGGTAACCAATAAACTAATGGTGGGGATAGCAGCCATCCAAGGTAATACATTGGAGTATAGCCCTCCATCAAAAATGATAATGCTCACCACCACAAATCCCCCATGTAAGATAAATAATTGTGAAAGAAAGAACAATGGAATCTTTAATCTCAATAAAAAAGGGAAACTAAAATATACACAAAAGTTAATCAGTAATATTATTTTTCCTTCTTTAAAATCTATAAACCAGCTAAGTATAAGAAATATCAAAGAAAAAAATGCCAAAATCAGAGAGGCATTCATCAAAATGTGGGCTTGTGTATTTTGTATATGTTCTGTGCCTAGACAGTATTTTTGTAATTTTTGATAGTTTAATTTCATAGTGCGATTTTAGTAACTTCATATAAATACGATATCATTTCAAAAAAAATAAATTAAATGTATGGAAGGCAATATTTAATTTATGAATGGAAACAAATATTTTATCAATCAGGTCAAATATAGTATGAGTGAGATATTAATTATCTGATAATGAGAATTTTAATAGCTCACAATGATTAGTTTATTTTTAGTATTTTACTTATTCGATTTTTAAAGTAAATAAGTTTTTCTTCATTTTGATGATATTATGGTTTAGTGTTTTTTGGCTTTAAAATGCTTAATCTACGGAAAAGATTAAATATCGCATTTTATTTTTGTTTAAAAAATCTTAAAAAGATTTCATTATTCTGAAAACTAAAATAGTCTAATACTACTTTTACAGTAATAGACAATTAATGTTTAAACAATTATTATCTACTATTATGAAAAAGTATATTTTTTTAGGATTATTATCCATTACTACTGCTGTAGGTCTTTTTTCTTACATCTCTTATCAAGAATCTTTGTCTGAGTTATGCTGTAAATTAACAGCTGAAAGTGATTTTAATACACTTGCCAATGATGCAGCCTTTGTGGCGAAGCACGAAAGCCCAATTCCTTTTAAGTTTGAAAGTGCGGCTGGTGAAATGATTACATTTACTGCCACAGACGGTAAATCTGCTAGTGCATTCTTCTTAAAATCACCTACCAAGTCTAAAAAATACCTACTCGTTTTTCAAGAGTGGTGGGGCTTAAATGACCACATCAAGCAAGAAGCAGAGAAATATTTTAATGACTTAAAAGATGTGAATGTACTTGCTATAGACCTCTATGATGGCAAAGTAGCTTCTACACCAGAAGATGCTGGAAAATATATGCAGGGTGCTGACCCAGCTCGCTTAGAAGCTATCATCAAAGGTGCGATGAAGTTTGCAGGCAAAGGAGCTAAATTTAGCACAGTAGGCTGGTGTTTTGGAGGAGGTTGGTCTCTAAAAGCTACTTTATTGGCTGGTAAACAAGCTAAATCTTGTGTGATGTATTACGGAATGCCCGTACAAGAGGTAGAAAAACTTGAAACTATCAAAGCCCCTGTTTTGGGAATCTTTGGAAGCGATGATAAATGGATTAACCCAGAGGTAGTTGCCGAGTTTGAGAAAAATATGAAAACTGCTGGCAAAGAACTCACCGTTAGTATGTATGAAGCTGACCATGCTTTTGCTAACCCAAGCAATCCTAATTATGAAAAAGAATATGCAGATGAAGCATACCAAAAAAGTTTGGCATTCATCAAAATGGGTCTAAAATAATCTTGATTACCCTTAAAAAAACAGTCATATTCATCAAGTATGACTGTTTTTTTTTACCTTAGCCCAAAATCAATTGACATGTATGATATTCTCCTTTGCCCTGGTGAGGGCTGTCCTTTTAAAAACTATTGCTTTAGGCATACTGCCGAAATATTAGGAAGACAAAATTTCTTTGGTTCTACTCCTTATCAAGAGAAAAGGAACACTTGTGATTATTTTTATGAGAATTCATTTTTTCATTCTGAAGTGCAGCTAAAAGCCTATCAAATATGGCAAAATCAAGGCTGTCCTGTAGGTCAAGCAATGCAACATTGGCAAGAAGCAAAAATACAAGTGATACAAGAAGCTATCAAAAATTAAATGAACTTATTTGGAATTTAAGATGGTGGTGAGGTCATTGAAGTTTTAGTAAACTTGAAGACGAATCACCATAAATACTGTTGTCAAGGTCTTATTTTATTCTACCTTAAAACTTTGGTGCTGTCTCTTGCCTTTTTACATTTTTTTGATTATTTTGGATAATAAATCAGTCCATTTATGAAAAATATAGAACTCTCTTCGTTGGCTAAACTAGCAGTCCACTACGTAAACAATACCCGTGAAAATATTTTTTTGACAGGTAAAGCAGGTTCGGGTAAAACTACTTTGCTTAAATATATTGTGGAACATACCTATAAAACTACTGCTGTAACTGCTCCGACAGGTATTGCAGCTATCAATGCTGGAGGCGTGAGTTTGCATTCCCTTTTACAATTACCCATTGGTGGTTTTATCCCACAGGACGGGCAAGCACCTTTGATAGAAGGAAGGAGATTTTATACGCCCAAAGCTGTATTGTCAGAGCAAAGAATGAGCAAAGACAAAAAAAGATTATTGCAAAATCTTGAGCTTTTGATAATAGACGAGGTGAGTATGCTTCGTGCCGATTTATTAGATTGTGCTGATTTGATACTGCGTCATGCCCGTTTTAAGAAAAATCAACCTTTTGGAGGAGTACAATTATTATTTATTGGCGACCTTAGTCAATTACCTCCAATTGTACGCAATGATGAGTGGAGTGTATTGGCAAAATATTATGAAACCATGTTCTTTTTTGGAGCAAAGGTTCTGCACAATAAGCCTCCTGTGCATGTGAGGTTAGATAAAATCTATCGGCAGTCTGACCCTGTTTTTCTAGATATACTGAATCGCTTGCGTGATAATCAACTGATTCAAGAAGACATCAATTTATTGAATGGGCATTACTCCAAAAATTTTTCGGCAGATATAAAAGAAGGCTATATCTATATCACCACCCATAACTACAAAGCAATAGAGATGAATAGTAGAGAGTTGCAAAAACTTACTCCTCCCCTTCAATGCTTTGATGCTGAAATCCAAGATGAATTTCCTGAAAATCTTTATCCTTGTGATGCACAACTAAAGCTAAAAAAAGGAGCACAAGTGATGTTTATTAAAAATGACATAGGTGAATACCCTCGCTTTTTCAATGGGAAAATCGGCAGAGTGGTTGATTTGGATGATGATAAAATAGGTATCAAAATAGAAGGTGAAGAGGAAGTAATTTATCCCGAAAAAAATGTCTGGGAAAACAAAAAATATACCATCAATAAAGATACAGGAGAAACGGAAGAAGAAGTCATTGGAACATTTACGCAATATCCGCTCAAATTGGCTTGGGCGATTACGGTACATAAAAGTCAAGGCTTGACCTTCGAAAAAGCCATCTTAGATTTAGCAGGCTCTTTTGCTCCTGGGCAAATGTATGTAGCACTTTCTCGCCTGACAGCTTTAGAGGGATTAATTTTGGCTTCACCCATCCCTACACAAGGCTTGGCACAAGACCCTATTCTATTGACTTTTAATAAGAATAGACCAAGCGAAGAAACCTTACAGAAAAACCTAGAACAATCTCGAAACAAATTTTTAGGAGAATATGCTCAACAGGCTTATGATTTGAAAAGCTGGGAAACCTTGCTAAAAGCACATTTGGACTCTTTTGATAAAGACGAGAATCGCTCTAACAAACAAAGCCATAAAGACTGGACACTAAGTTTATTGACCGATTTTAAACCTGTAAAAGAAGTAGCCGAAAAATTCCAACAGCAAATTACTAGAATTTCTCAAATAGAGGAACCTCAAAATCTGCCTAAGGCCTTGCACGAAAGGGTCAGCAAAGCCAAAAGCTATTTTTTACCTTTGTTAGAGGAGAGAATCACAACCATCCGCAAGCACAGACAAAAAGTAAATGAACAAAAGAAAATTAAAGGTTATACTCAAGAACTCACAGAGCTTGAACAAACGCTCATTCAAATCAAAAAAGACATGATTAAAGTCAATCTTTTGCTACAGAATACAGCAGAAGGTCGCTTGATGAGCAAAGAAACCCTACAACAAGCTGGTGAATATCAGGCTCAAAACCAGAAGTTTGCTGAAGTCAAAAAGACAATTAAGGTGAATACCTATGAGGTTTCGTTCAAGCTTTTTCAAGCAGGCAAAAGCATCCAAGAAATCGCCGAAGAGCGAAGCCTGAGCATAGGTACTATAGAAACCCACCTCACACGCTATATCGAGGCAGGACAAATTAATGTTGATCAATTTGTACCTGAGAATGATGTAAATCTAATTTTGGAGGCTTCCCAAAAACTCGATACTGTGCAATTAAACGCCCTGAGAGAGTATCTAAAAGAGGCGTATGAATACAGTACGCTACGAATGGTGATAGGGCATATAAAGTATTTGGAGAAAGTAGGGAATAGGGTTTGATTATCGTGTCGCAAATATTTACTGTACTGCGTAGCGCCTTATTCAAAGAGTGTGCTAAAGTTAGACTTTTCCTGAGTCTTCAATACAAGAAACTACCAAAAATTAAATAGCCTTAACTAAGGGTTATTCACCAATAAATTTTACTTTTGTGCAATACAATCTTGGATTAAAACAAAATACAGATATGAACTCAACCTCCATCACACATCATACAGATACTTTTAGCTCGCAAAATGGTAAAACACTATTTGAGCAATCTTGGCTTCCTAATAAACCCAAAGCCAATGTCTTGATAGTGCATGGCTTGGGTGAATACTCTGAAAGATACGCCCATGTAGCTGAGTACCTTAATAGAAGAGACTATGCCGTTTATACCTATGATCATCTAG
>JBBRUH010000406.1:0-5130 GCA_038248005.1 Cytophagales bacterium
GTATTTGTTGGTCATTCCTGCGAGGAGGTTACCCGTACCAGCGGCACAGTCCCAGACATAGTACTCATCTTGCCAATCTTCGCCTAGCACATCAGTGAGGTATTTTTGTGAGAGTTCTACCCATATTTGAGGAGTGAAAAAGCTACCTTTTCGCTCACGCACATCTTGCGGCACGAGGAGGTCACGGCGTTCTACGATGTAATCCCAGTATTCTTCTTTGGGAGGACGTTCGTATCTGTTCCAAAACTGCGTATGGGCTTGCTGCTTATCTGTAAAGGTAGTCCTTTGTGAGCTAAACATTCCCATGTCATTGAGTTTTCGGTCTAGTTCATATTGGTCTTTTTTAAGAATGACAAAGAGTTTTTCTTTCAGTGTTTCGTTTTCTTGTGAGAGGAGGTCAGCTAGGTAAAAATCCCCATCAATAATACCGTTTTTTTGGGCGATGTCCCAGTTGACCGCAATGCTAGGTTTTACAGCTTTTAGCCATTTGTTATAAATGACCATAAAGTTATTCTTGTCTATTTTGGTTTTGCTTAGACCAGCCTTGCTTACTATGAAGTTATTTTTGATAAATTTCCTAAGTTCCTTGTCATCATGTTGATAGTGAAAGATCAAAGATTTTTGGTCTAAGTTATCTTTTACAGTTTGATAGACTTGCTTAAATTCTTTGGTTTTGTGGTTAGAGGGCGTTACATTCCAGTTAAAATCATTTTGATAGAAGAAGTCATGAATATCATCATACGCCACAAAAGCTATTTTTTCAGAATCAAAAGCACCGAGCATGGCTGGAGGAAGATATTTGTCAAAGGTACGGGCTTTGCCTATGGTAAGAATAAGCTGCACCAGTGAGTTATAAATATTTGCTGTCCCTTTTTTGGCTTCTGCCCATAGGAGAGATTCTTGCTCAAAAATCGATTTTTGGCTTTGGTGTAGACAAACACAAAAATCAATATTGCCCATAATCTTGGTGCAGTCATAGAGCCAAAAATAATCTTGTGTGATTTTATTTTTGAGTTCTTCTTCTCTGATATTTTGGTATTTCATAGTGTTGCGATTGTTATTTTCTGGTATAAATATAGCCTTTGTTTATCTTCCCTAATTTTTTGTAATATAAAGTTAGTAGATTATTGTACTGTCTGCAAGTTTACTGTTAATTAATTGATTGAAAATATTGGTAATTGCTAACCCTCAGTTCGTGTCTTCACGAACCGAAATCAGTGGTGGTTCGTAAAGACACAAACCATGAAGTAGTTTCCTTATAAAAAAATAAAAGTAGCTGTTTTTAACCACATTGACTAAACCTTCAAAGAACACTCTATTGGCTAACTTAACGATAATTTAACACCGATAAGCAAAAAAGGAAGTTAATTTTGAAACAATAAAGCGATGCCTCATTGTTGTCTCTTGAAATGAATCACCATTGAGCGTTTAAATCCCATTTTTTTCATGCTTAACTGTAATACAATACCATGCATTTAGAAAGAATTCCTCTTGCACAGACCCAAGCTTTTTCTCCTATTTTCTTAGATTATATTAGTCAAGACCCCAAATTAGTCCCTTTTTATCATTTAAGCCCTACAGTTGAGTCTTTTGCGAGCCAAATAGAGCAGAAGCAACAATCTAAAAAGGGAGTGGATGCTTCTTGGCGTGCTACCCTTGCGGAAGTTTTACACCAGCAATACAAAGGAATCAATCATTCGCCAGAGGCACACATAGAACTGCTGAAAGATGAGAAAACATTCACCGTAACCACAGGGCATCAGCTTAGCTTATTTACAGGACCTTTGTATTTTATTTATAAAATCATTACTTGTATTCGCCTTGCTTCTGCTTTAAAAGAACGCTATCCTGAGTATAACTTTGTTCCTGTCTATTGGATGGCAAGTGAAGACCATGATTTTGCAGAAATCAATCATTTTTACCTCTTTGGCAAACGCTATCAGTGGGATACTGAGCAGACAGGTGCAGTAGGGCATTTTAATACGAATGGTTTTGAAGATATTTTTGCTCAAGTGGGCGAAATTCCTGATTTTTTTGAAAAAGCTTACAATGGTAAGCATACTTTAAGTGAAGCCACTCGCTATATGGTCAATGAATTATTTGCTGATAAAGGGCTTGTCTGTATAGATGCAGATGATAAAACCCTCAAAGCTGCTTTCAAAGGAACCATAAAAGAGGATATATTTCAGTACCATGCCAACCATCAGATTAACCAAAGCTCTAACAAACTAGATGAGCTAGGCTACAAAACTCAGATATTCCCAAGAGAGATTAACTTTTTTTACCTTGAAAAAGGAAAAAGAGAGCGAATCGTGGCAGAAGGCGAGCATTATGAAGTGCTAAACTCAGATATACGCTTCACCAAAGCCGAGCTAGAAGAACTCATAGAGGAGTCACCAGAGCGATTTAGCCCCAATGTAGCTTTGCGTCCGTTGTATCAAGAAGTGATTTTGCCCAATCTGGCGTATATAGGTGGCCCAGGAGAGTTGGCTTATTGGCTACAGCTCAAAGGCGTATTTGATCATTATGAAGTTCCTTTTCCTATTTTGATGCCTCGTAACTTTGCGATGGTTATCTCACAAAACCTCAGCAAAAAATTTGAAAAGCTAGATATTCCTTTTAAAAATATCTTTCAAGATATATCTGTTCTCAAAAAACAATGGCTTCAAAAGAATGCAGAGGTAGAAATAAACCTAAGTGAAGAGAAACAAAACGTATTGGACATCTTCTCAAAAATTCAAGAAAAAGCCCAAACAGTAGATAAGACCCTTGAAGGTTTCGTAGGTGCTGAGTATAATAAGTTGTTAAAGTCAATTGAGAATATCGAGAAAAGACTCAAAAAATCTGAGGAGCAAAAGCAAAACACAGAGATCAAACAATTAGAAAATTTGAAGGAAAAACTGTTTCCCGAGGGTAATTTGCAAGAAAGACACGATAATTTCTTAAATTTTTATATCAATCAGAAAGACTTTATTGAGAAAGTTGGTGCAGAATTTGAACCCTTTTCATTTACAATGCATTTGCTTATAGAATGAATAGATTAACCCTTTTGGTAAAATCATCGTAAAAAAAAGTGCAAAATAACTTAGAAATGTTGCTGGGTTGGATATAAATTTGTTGATTTGCTTATTATGGCTAAAATTTTTAGTTTTGCCTAAATTTAACAAATGATAATTTAAAAACTCAACTGACGTTCTAGTACATAGTTAAATGGCATCGTTTTGTTATAACCTATTTTCATAAAAAAAAAATTATGATAGTTTTAAACTTTATTCTGGCTTTATTTCTTGCTTACACTAGCCCAAGCACTCCTAAAGTTAGCGAATCAGAGGCAGTAGTTACTTGCGACACAAAGAAATATAAAGAAGACTGCACCAGTAAAATCCCACAAGGATATACTTTCTTGAAAAGTTATTCTGTGGATGGTAAGAATGGTGATCAAAAGCAAGTATCCTACTCTTACATTTTTAGTAAGAATACATCTTATTTGATTATTCTTGCCAATAGCCACGCCCAAAACAAAGGCTTTTTGGTAGAGCTTTATGACTCTAACAGACGCAAACTTGCTTCTAGCTACCTTACTGCAAGTTCTGGACGTGCTGCAAAGTACTATCCTGCTTTGGCATATCAGTGTCAAGCTACTGGAATTTATCATTTAGTATTTAAGTTTGAAGATACTCAAGACTATTGTGCTGGTAGTGTCTTAGCCTTTAAAAGATAAGTATAGAAATTTACTCAAAAAAACACCTTACTTTTAAAAGTAAGGTGTTTTTTCTATGCAATAGAGTCAAGTGAGTTATGAGTTGTCTTGTGTGTGTGTTTAAAATAGGTTGACTAAATCAGGAACAATAATTAAATAAAGTAACAAGTTATTTTAGGTAAAACACTCATTATCAAATTATTACAAACTCATAACTCATCACTCACTTCTAATCCATCATTTATAACTCATCTCTTGATTAAGCTTTCTCCTTGATGGCTAGTTGTCCACAGGCAGCATCTATGTCTTTCCCCCTACTACGTCTTAGATTGACTATCAATCTTTTGTTTTCTAAGTACTCTGCAAATCTAATCAGTCTGTCTTCATCAGTATTGACAAAATCAGCTTCTTCTATAGGGTTATACTCTATCAAATTAATCTTACAAGGCACACATTTGCTAAACTGATAAAGCTCTTCAGCATCCGTCAAAGTATCATTGAAATCTTTGAAGACAATATATTCAAAGGTTACTCTATTATGGGTCTTCTGATAATAATAGTCAAGTGCTTCTGCCAATGCTTCTAATGAGTTTTGCTCATTGATGGGCATGATTTCATTTCTTTTGGTATCATTGGCGGCATGCAGAGAGAGTGCAAGATTAAACTTCACTTCATCATCTCCTAATTTTTTAATCATCTTGGCGATTCCTGCCGTAGAAACCGTAATACGGCGTGGCGACATCCCCAAGCCCCAAGGAGCGGTAATCATCTCCACAGATTGCAGGGTATTGGCGTAGTTAAGAAGAGGCTCACCCATTCCCATATAGACGATATTACTGAGTGGAATTTGATAGTTTTCTTCTGCTTGCTGATGTATTCTAACTACTTGGTCATAGATTTCAGCGGCATCTAAGTTTCGTTTGCGAGCCATATAACCCGTAGCACAAAATTTACAGGTAAGGGAGCAACCCACTTGTGAAGAGACACAGGCAGTCATTCGGTCTTCTGTAGGGATTAAGACACCTTCTACCAAGTGATTATCAAAAAGCCTAAAGCCCATTTTGATGGTACGGTCTGCACTCATTTGCTGGCTATCAATCTTGATTGGGCGTATCTCAAAATATGTTTGTAGTAAAGCACGGGTAGCCAATGATAGATTGGTCATCTCGTCAAAATCTTGTGCAGATTTTTTCCAAAGCCATTCATGCACTTGCTTTGCTTTAAATGCTTTTTCGCCATGTGTTACCAAAAAATCTTTGATAACTTCCATGGAGAGTTTTCTTATATCTTGCTTCTCTGAATTGATACTCATATCTATATTTTATTTTGCAAATATAAGCCTTTTGAGTCAGAATTGGTTCAGAGATAGTTTCTAACGATACTGTTTTGGTTAAATAGTCTTATAAGACCTTGATGGATTTTGGTGTGTA
>JBBRUH010000407.1:0-5062 GCA_038248005.1 Cytophagales bacterium
ATACGTGCCGAGCAATCTGCCAATCGCCAACAAATGCAACAATTAGAATGGAATGAAGCCAATCAATTGTATAAATTTCATCCTTTATTTTATTGGTCAGAAGAGGAAGTAAGTGCATTTATCCAAAAACATGATTTGCCTTATAACCCTATGCATGACCAAAACTTTCCGAGCATAGGCTGTGAGCCTTGCACTCGTGCCATCAAGCCAGAAGAAGACCAACGTGCAGGAAGATGGTGGTGGGAAACAAGTGATACCAAAGAATGTGGGTTACATAAATAAGAGATTCGTTATTAAGTTTTAATCATCTGATAATGATTTTCTTACACAATCAAAATCGGGTAATTATGCTGATATTTTTACTATGAAAAAAGGGTTTACTTATTTTAAGCGAACCCTTTTTTTATAAATGATTTTGAGTTAAATAAATTACTTAATTCCCCTTCCATTTTTCTTTCTTAAAATCTCCTCTTTTGATAGACTTCACGAAGTTGGCCCAAGCAAAAGGATTTAAGAGTTGTATCGTAGGGCGAAAGTTTCTGTTTTCACGAAACTGAATATCTTGATACATTTGATGACGGTAGTTCATGCGAGCATCCATAGGGATATCCATCGCCATGCGAGCCATGATTCTTTGATTAAGATTTTCTTCTAGGTTTTTGCGGAGTTCTTCATCAGGGAGTTCGAGTGCTAAGAAAGCCTCTTTAAAAAGCTCTTCGGTAGGATAGGGGAATACCTCTATCACTGGCAGACTAGTAGTGTCTTCTATTAGCTCAATCACTACAGAGTAACTACTGAGTTTGTCTTGAGGAATAATATAGTAATGATTTTTATATCCTATTGAGCTTACTACTATACTATCTCCAGGGAGCGTAGGTAGCATAAAATAACCTTCTGGATTAGTAGCTACGCCTCGCCCCGCCTTGGGTATGTATAAGTGAACTCCAGGTACTGGGTCTGAGTTTTTGGCATCTACCACAAATCCCGAAAATAGTACTGCTTGTCTTGCCCCTTGTGAAAAACTATTAAAGGCATAAAGCATAATTATGAAAAAGAGGAAATATTTTAATGCTTTCAAGATTTCTTATATTTTAGTGTAATATAGATTTTTTTAATGAGATAAATCCTTCAACTTAGGGAGAATAAAAATTTAATAGCCAAGTGTTTCTTAATTTTATAGAGATTTATCTGTCATTTATTGAAACAACGACTTGGTTTGAAAGTTTAAAGATTTAACATGCCTCCAAATTAGTAAATTTTTACGTATCTATAAATGTATCGACACATATTTTTTGATTTAGACCATACTCTTTGGGATTTTGACCGAAACTCAAAGGAAGTTTTGCTTCATTTATTTGAGAAACATCAGATGGATATGCATAAGATAGAATTTAAGCTTTTTCTTCAAGCTCACTACCAAACTACTCGCCAACTCTGGACTTTGTACAATCAAAACCAAATTGACCAGCAAAAGCTACGTGAAATTCGCTTTCCGATGATTTTTGAGAAATTAGGTATCTCCATAGAAGCAATAAACCATAAATTACTTTCCGAAGAATATCTTTATCTTACTCCTCGCCAGCCACATCTATTACCTTATGCCCTCGAAGTGCTAGAGTATCTTCAAAAAAACTATCAGCTTCATATTATCACCAATGGTTTTCCTGAGATTCAAGACCTCAAGTTGAGCAGTGGCGGTATTCAGCATTTTTTCCCTTTTGTGTTTACCTCAGCACAGTCTGGTTTTCAGAAACCTCACAAAGAGATTTTTTTGCATGCCCTAGCTACTACCCAAGCAAGGGTAGAAGAATCACTTATGATAGGTGATAACTATGAAACAGATATTATGGGTGCCCAAAATGCAGGCTTAGATGCTGTCTTTCTAAACCCACAAAAGACCAAATTTGAAGATTATAAAGGTAAAGAAATCACTTGTCTGAGTGAATTGCTGGACTATCTTTAAGGAATTTTATTGGCAGGCTTTAAATTACTAAACTTCAAATATTTAGACTGTAAATAGTAATTAGCTTTAATATCCCAACTTTGAATTTGTGTAAGTCTGACTTGCACGATGTATTGTTTAGAGGAAGCAGTGAAGGCAAAATCCGAAGAAAAACCATTGAAGAAAAGCTGCTCGAAGCCGTAATTGGCTTGCCTGCTGATCTATTCTTTTGGTACAGGTATCCCAGCGGCTGTCTTGATTTTTAATAGAGGAAAAGCCAAGAATACCAATGTATTATTTATAAATGCAGCCAATACTATGAATCTGCTAAGAATCAAAATAAACTGTGTACTGAGGATATTGAGCATGTGGTTTGTACTTATAATGATTTCTCGGCAGGAAAATTAAAACTAGGCATTACAGAAGAAAAATACAGCTATGTAGCTACCTTTAATGAAATACAAGAAAATGAATTTAACCTCAATATCCCTCGCTATGTAGATACTTTTGAAGAAGAAGCCGAAGTAGATATCGCCAAAGTGCAGAAAGAAATAGAAGGATTAGAAACCGAGCTTATCACTGTACAAAAAGAAATAGAAACTTATCTTACACAATTATTAGACTAAAACAAACACCACATGAACCCTGATTTAACAAATACTAATGAAACCATCTTTGTGCAAATCAAGCAAACAGACGAAAACGGTAATGAATTTTGGTATTCTCGGCAGTTGGCTAAAGTACTGGAATACACAAACTTCAGAAACTTTACGGGCGTAATAAAGAAAGCAAAACAAGCCTGTATCAATAGTGAGCAAGAAATATCTGAACACCTCGTTGAAGCCAACGAGGTGTTAGAGGCAGGGCAAGGAGCTAAACACACTTATCCAAGTTTCAAATTTTCTCGCTACTTCTGTTACCTCATCATACAGAATGCAGACCCTTCCTAAGAAGTAGTAGCTCTTGGGCAAACTTACTTTACGGTGCAGACTCGCTTGCAAGAAATACAGCAAATGGAGTCTTTTCAAGACCTTAGCACCGAAGACGAAAGAAGGCTTTTTCTAAGAAATGATATGAAAAGACATAATGTACAGCTTGCAGACGCTGCCAAAGATGCTGGCATCAAAGCTCCTATAGACTATGCCATCTTTCAGAATCACGGCTACAAAGGATTATACGGTGGGCTAGATGCCAAAGGAATACACCAAAACAAAGGACTTAAAAAAAACCAACGAATCTTAGACCACATGGGCAGTACCGAACTTGCCGCCAACTTGTTCAGGGCTACACAGGCTGAAGATAAGCTGAGAAGAGACCAAATCATAGATAAGCAAAAAGCCTACGAAACCCATTTTCAGGTAGGTGAGAAAGTCAGACAAACTATACAAGAGTTAGGAGGAGCTATGCCCGAAAACTTACCCACCAAAGATAGCATTAAGAAAATACAAAAAAATCAGACCAATAAAACCCTCACAACCAAGCATAAAAATGAATGAAATGACTCAAACAAAAGAAACAAAGGCTTTTTATAAAACTACTATTCCAAGTGATTGGGAAATTATTGAACTTGGTGAAATAGGAGATTTTAAAAATGGAATAAATAAAGATAAAGACGAATTTGGTCATGGCTATTCATTTATTGGACTGATGGATGTATTTGATATTCCTGAGATATTTGATAAAGAGTTTTCTCTTGTCAATACTACAGATAATGAAAGACGTGATTTTAACCCGTAACTTCCCATTTTGTACGGAATAGGTTTTAAGATAATTTGAGAAAGGTGCGAATCATGGAAATCAAGGTGTATTTTTACTTTTTAGTTTAAAAAATCATTGAAAATTACTATTACGTAATAGTAAAAATAGAGCGTTTTTTTGGATAAAAAACTAAAATCTACCTCCATCTGTGCTGATGATGATTCGTTTTCCTGTTAGACTTTCTTCTTTGCTCAACATGCTTGGTACTAGCTTCTTTAGACATTACTTGGATACTGCCAAAGATAAACTTCGTAGTCGTTCCAAATTACACTTGATTTGTAAACCCTCAAAAACAGATTCCACTATCCCAAATGAGTTACATAGCACATAAAATTTACTCACCTGGCTATAATAACTTGGACTTGCTCCCTTGATAATTCCCCAATATTGAAAGGCTAGATGACGGCCTGATTCTGTTTGTTTAGGAACTTTGCAGGCATAGTGCGTCTCCACCTCAATATAACTACCTGTCCGTAATTGAAGACTAGTCTTGCGGATTTGTAGTTTTCCCATCCTCTGAGAAGATGCCAAAGCTGGCATTTTGTGTACGAAAGCTTTACTTTTCAAGACCTTCTCTATGAAATGACTATCTAATTTATCATAAATATGGCTCATAACAAACTCATACAAGGACTCCTCAAATTCATGCAAATTGCCCTCCATTAAGTATTTCAAGTACTTTGATTCGTCTATGTCAAGTGATTATAATAATTTTGCCATCAGAGTAAAGGTTTGGATTGGTGTTGTTTTGTAATAATTACAAAGCTAATCCTCTTTTACTCTATTTTCTAATATAAGAGGTACAAATCACTATTACGCCCTAACTACTTGTGAAATTTACCATGCAAAAAAACCACGAGAAGCATTGATAAAAGGCTTCTTGTGGTTTTAGTTTTTAAGAGGTTCATTTGATTACTGCATCCCCTTAAGAAATCAAAGTCAAATCCATCGTTCTTTTCTCTAAGTTAGTGTCTTTTACACGTACTTTGATAGTATCTCCAAAGCCAAGGATACGTTTGCTGCGTCTGCCTATTAAGCGATAATTATCTGAATCTAATTCATAAAAATCATCTAGCAAATCACTAACACGTACCATTCCTTCGCATTTGGTTTCTATGATTTCGACATAAATGCCCCACTCAGTTACGCCTGTAATGATTCCTTCAAAGGCTTTATCCTCTTGGTATTGCATATATTCTACCTGCTTGTATTTGATAGAAGCACGTTCTGCATCGGCCGCACGTTTTTCCATATCGGTAGAGTGCTTGCACTTGGCTTCGTACTCTTCTCTATCTACACTTTTATTTTTATCAAGGTAGTGCTGCAATAGGCGATGCACCATCATATCAGGATAACGGCGGC
>JBBRUH010000408.1:0-5055 GCA_038248005.1 Cytophagales bacterium
ACAAGGTGGAAACCGCCGTCTGCCCATTATTATTGGGATGTTTGAAGCCCAAGCCATTGCGATTGAGATTGAAAAAATCATCCCCAACCGCCCTATGACTCACGATCTGTTTAAGTCTTTTGCTAAGTCTTTTCATTTTTCGGTCAGTGAGATTGTCATTTCTGATTTAAAAGAAGGTGTATTTTATGCCAAAATAGTCTGCACTGACGGTTCAGCAACCATTGAAATAGATTCACGACCTTCTGATGCCATTGCAATAGGTCTGCGTTTTAGTGTCCCGATTTATACCACTGAGCCTATTATGTCAGAGGCCGGTATCGTACTTTCTGACGAAGATGAAGAAGAAGATGAAGGACTTGTATCAGAAGAGGTAGAACGTAGTGGTAAAAGTGATCAGAATCGCTTGAAAGATTTTTCTTATGACCGTCTCAATGAAATGCTCCAAGAAGCACTTGATAAAGAAGACTACGAACTAGCCGCCCGCATCCGTGATGAACTCAACAAAAGAAATTAATCTCATAAAGTAAGTGATAACATGAAAATGAATTGAAGTGAAAAATTTTTTGATATTTTTACTTTAGTTCTTTTTCTTTTAATACCACATCTATCATATCTCTTTGCCAAACATCACCTGAAAACGAAAAGCCCAAATCCACTCAATCTGAAAATCAGAGACACCTGCAAGGCACAACAAATTAGCGAAGTCGTTATAGTGGAAGGCTCTTTGCACAGATAGCGGTGCATCATTCTGAACTAAATGAGAGCCATTTAATGCTTTCGTCAAAAATTTAATGGATTGATATGCCAAAGGATGCCTGTGTAAGTCATTGATAATAACCACTTTATTGGTTTCTTGGTAGAGTTTTTGAAAAAGCCGAACAAGCTGTGTATCCGTAAAATGATGGCAGAATAAGCTCATCGTTACTATATCAAACTCACTGGCTTTGAAATCATCACTAAATACATCTCTCTTTTGGTAATTTATTTCTTCATAAGAATCCGTCTTTTTTTGGGCGTATTCTATCATAAAATCATTTGCATCTATGCCCGTAAGTTTTGCAGCGATGCCTTGTCGCCTAAACCATTTTGCCATTACTTGCAGATTATCTCCTCCCCCTGAGCCTAAATCAGCTATTCTGATAACTTTATTGCTAGTCAAAACACCTCTTTTTTTTAGTTTTTGGAGTGCTTTAGTGATGACTAGATTTCCTCCAAGCCAATAATTAATAAAAGCCAATTCATCCAGATTTTGACGTAAATCATCTCCTTTGAGGGAGAGATCATCCATTAATTCGGCTTGATAGCTGCGTTCTGTGAGTTTGTATTTTTCAGGAATGGGCATTTTTTTTATAAAATTATTTTTTTGTTTGAGATTAATTTGGTGATTTTGAGTGATTTGATATATTTTTGAAGCGTCAAATAAAAGTACTTGGCTCTTTAGGATAATTTTAGAAAATAAAACCAAAAGTCTTAAATTAATTGCTTTTTAGCATACTTATCCCAAAAATTTCAAATAATTTTAAAGCAATCCCAAAATAATTGCTAAATTGTGCATTCAATAAAAAATGCTTTTTGTGTTTAGTTTTTTTGGCAAAAGTGCCATTTTACCTTGTAAAAAAGACGATTAATTATAACAAAACCTATCTAAACCTAAAATTTAGATTTGATTCAATATGGATAAATATTCTTATATCTCCAATGCACACGGTGCCTATATCGGAGAACTTTATGAAGCTTACCAAGAAAACCCTGACTCAGTAGATAATAGTTGGCGACGTTTTTTTGAAGGATTTGAGTTTTCACTCAATTTTAATGGCGAACACACACCTGCTAAAAGCAATGGTGCGGCTAGTAATGGCATCACTAGCAATGGTGCTGCCACTAACGGAGCAGTCACGGTTCCAGAAAAAACCCCTGATCAACTCAAAGAAATCAAATGTCGAAATTTGATTTTTGCTTATCGTGGTCGAGGACATCTAATGGCAAAGACCAACCCTATCAGAGAGCGAAGAAATCGCCGTGCTAGGCTAGAACTACAGCACTTTTTGCTAGATGATAATGATTTAGACTTTACTTTCCAGTCGGGTATTTCTCTCTTTCAACGTCCTGCTACTTTGCGTGAAATCTTAGACCGTGCCAAATATCTTTACACAGGTTCTATTGGTTTTGAGTTTATGTATATCCGTGAACCCGAAATCATTGCTTGGTTTAAAAGTAAAATAGAGCGTGACGGTTTTACTTTTACCCCCCCAGAAACGGAGCAAGAACGCATCTTACAGAAATTAAATGAAGCCGTCGTTTTTGAAAATTTCTTGCATACCAAGTATGTAGGGCAGAAAAGGTTCTCATTAGAAGGTGGTGAAAATACCATACCAGGTTTAGATGCTATCATTAACAGAAGTGCGGAGTTAGGAGTAGAAAAAGTAGTATTTGGGATGGCTCACCGAGGTCGTCTTAATGTATTGGTAAATATACTGGGCAAAACTTATGAAGATGTTTTTAATGAATTTGAAGGGACTGCCCCAGAAGACAAAGATTTTGAACTAGGTGATGGAGATGTAAAATATCACTTGGGTTTTGAGAATACCATAGAAACTCCAGAAGGCAAGAAAGTAACCCTCAAACTCATTCCTAATCCTTCTCACTTAGAAACTGTGGCAGCTGTAGTGGAAGGCTATGCTAGAGCCAACTGTGATACAGGCTACCATGGCAATGCAGATAAAATTTTGCCTATCATCATTCACGGAGATGCCGCAGTAGCTGGGCAAGGGATTGTTTATGAGCTGATTCAAATGTCTAAACTACCTGGCTATTATGCTGGTGGTACGATTCACTTTGTGATTAATAATCAAGTAGGCTTTACTACTGACTTTGAAGATGCTCGCTCAAGTATTTACTCTACGGATATTGCCAAAATCACAGACTCCCCTGTATTGCACGTCAATGGAGATGATGCTGAGGCAGTAGTCTTTTGCTGTAAATTAGCGGCTGAGTTTCGTGAGAAATTCAATAGAGATATTTTTATTGATATGGTTTGCTACCGCAAGCACGGACACAATGAAAGCGATGAGCCTAAGTTTACGCAGCCCAAACTTTATCAAGCCATTGCAAAACATCCTAACCCACGCAAGGTCTATACTCAAAAACTAGTAGAGCGTGGTAGTGACCCTAAGTTGGCTCAGAGAATGGAGAAAGAATTCAAAAAGATGCTCCAAGATAGACTTGATATGGTCAAGCAACATACTGCTCCTTATCGCTTGCAAGGTTTAGAAGAAGAATGGCAAAAATTAGGTAAATCTAGTCCTACTGATTTTGATCACTCTCCAGAAACAGGTATTTCTATGGAGGACATAGAGAAAATAGGAAAAGCCCTCTCCTCTGTTCCAGAAGGCTTTACACCTCTGAAGCAGATTAAAAAACTGCTTGAAAGCCGTGAAGAAATGTTCTTCAAGGATAAAATGATAGACTGGGCATCTGCCGAATTGCTTGCGTATGGCTCTATTCTGATGGAAAATAAAATAGTGCGTCTCAGTGGTCAAGACGTAGAAAGAGGTACTTTTTCGCACCGCCATGCTGTCCTTACGGATGAAGAAAGTAACGAACCTTATGTAAGTTTGGATTATATCCAACCTGAGCAGGCTCGTTTACGCATTTATAATTCTCTCCTTTCTGAGTATGCCGTACTTGGTTTTGAGTTTGGGTATGCACTGGCTAACCCTCAGGCATTGGTAATCTGGGAAGCTCAATTTGGTGATTTTGCCAATGGGGCACAGATTATGATTGACCAGTTTATTACTTCTTGTGAAAGCAAGTGGAACAGAATGAATGGAATGGTAATGCTCTTACCACACGGTTATGAAGGACAAGGACCTGAACACTCCAATGCTCGTCCTGAGCGTTTCTTGCAGTTAAGTGCAGAGTATAACATCATCGTAGTCAATGTTACTACGTCTGCTAACCTTTTCCACATGTTCCGCCGTCAGTTGGCTTGGAATTTTAGAAAGCCTTTAGTGCTGATGTCGCCTAAGTCTTTATTGCGTGATAAGAAAGTAGCCTCTCCTATAGAAGATTTTTCCAAAGGAGGATTCAAGGAAGTAATCGGAGATGAGTATGTAGAAACCAAAGAAGTAAAACGCATTTTGTTATGCACAGGTAAGGTATATTATGACCTTTATGAGCGTCAGCAAAAAGACGAACGCAAGGATGTAGCCATTATTCGAATAGAACAATTACATCCTTTCCCTTCTAAGCAAGTACATACAGAAATAGGTAAATATCCAAATGCCAAAGTACATTGGGTACAAGAAGAACCCCTTAATATGGGTTATTGGTCTTATATCCAAAGAGTTTATAAATATGACCAAATCGCAGTGGTGGCTAGGAAATCTAGTGCTTCTCCTGCCACAGGTTATAAAAAAACACATGACAAAGAACAGCAAATCATTGTGGATTCTTCTTTCATGTAAATTTGTTATATAATTTCAATGCGAAATATTTCGCTTTATAGGTGCAAACGAAGACGCTTGCACCAGTATTTCGCTTTATGGGTGCAAGCGAAGACACTTGCACCATTATTTATCTTATAGGTGCAAGCGTCTTCACTTGAACGATATTACTTACTAATTTAATTTTATGAAAACGATTGATTATTCATTTTTCATTCAGTCCTAATTAAAAACTAATCCTAAGCTAACAAACTTACTCAAAACCTATGAATGTTGAAATAAAAATCCCTTATGTAACCGAGGCTATCACCGAAGTAACCATTGATACTTGGCTCAAAAAAAATGGTGACCACGTAGAAGCTGATGAAGCACTATGTGAAATAGAAACTGATAAAGCAAACCAAGAATTATTTGCCGAGACTTCTGGTACTTTAGAAATCTTGGTAGAAGAAGGTGAAACCATAGATGTAGGCTCTGTCATTGGTAAAATTAATTTTTATGAAAACGATTGATTATTCATTTTTCATTCAGTCCTAATTAAAAACTAATCCTAAGCTAACAAACTTACTCAAAACCTATGAATGTTGAAATAAAAATCCCTGATGTAGCC
>JBBRUH010000409.1:0-5031 GCA_038248005.1 Cytophagales bacterium
GGCTGATTTTTGGAAAAAAATAGACGGCACTTTCTTAATATGCCTTTTATCAGGAATAGGTACATCATTGATAGTTCTTTCCAGAATTATACTTTACTTGCTAGATATTTACCCAGAGATACTTTGGGCTTTCTTCTTTGGCTTGATTGTGGCATCTGCTTGGGTAATAGGCAAAGACATCAAGCGGTGGTCTATCATACTTATCATAGGCTTAGTCATAGGAGCAATTGCAGGCTATGCTATCACAGAATTAGCTCCTGCCGAAACCCCCGAAACTTTGCCTTATGTATTTGCTTCGGGAGCAATTGCAATTTGTGCGATGATTTTGCCAGGCATCTCAGGTAGTTTTATTTTAGTGATTCTAGGTAAATATGATTTCATCTTAACGGCTCTCAAAGAGTTTAACCTATGGATAATAGTTACTTTTTCTGCGGGCTGTCTGATAGGATTGCTTGCTTTTTCGCACGTCATTCACTGGTTACTTCGCAAGTACCAAGTACTTACTATGGCATTTTTGACAGGTATTATGATAGGTTCGCTCAATAAAGTATGGCCTTGGAAGCACGCCATTACTACTTATACTGACAGACACGGTGAAATAAAGCCTCTTACCCAAGAAAATCTCTTTCCTCAAAGTTATGAAACCATCACAGGAAACGAATCACATTTGATTTTTGCTGTTTTATTTGCTATAGTAGGCTTTGTGTTGGTCTATGGTATAAATTATCTAGGTAAATCAGCTCAACCTAAGGAGTAATATATCTCTATTAAATCAAGAACAGCAAATATTTAGGCATCGAAAATAAAAAATCCATTTATTCTGATTAGATTAGAGAGTCCATAATAAATGAAAATAAAAAATCTTTATGCAACTCTACGGATTGATTGGATACCCATTATCTCACTCTTTTTCTAAAAGGTATTTTACTGAAAAATTTGAGAAAGAGAACATAAAAAACGCTCAATATGAGTTATTTGAACTAGAAAAAATTGAGGATGTAAAAACACTACTAAGTAATAATTCTACTATAAGAGGTTTAAATGTTACAATACCATACAAAAAAGCTGTCATTCCTTACTTAGATAAACTATCACATTCTGCACAATCAGTCGGAGCAGTTAATGTCATTAAGATAGATGAAAATGGCTTACTAATAGGATATAATTCTGATTATTATGGATTTTTACAATCTCTCACACATTTTATGAGAAGTTATAATAACCTTCATAGCTTTGTAGGGTTTCGAGCATTGGTTTTAGGCACAGGAGGAGCATCACAAGCAGTACAAGTAGCACTCAAAGCACTTAATATTGAATTTATGCTTGTTTCTAGGAATAGTAATAACTCTTATCAGACTGTTTATGAGCAAGTTAGTAAGAAAATTATGAGAAACCATTTATTAATTATCAATACAACTCCTCTTGGAATGTATCCTAAAATAGATGAATGTCCTCCTTTGCCTTATCATTTTTTGACTCCAGAGCATCTGCTCTACGACCTAATATATAATCCCGAAATCACCCTTTTTCTAAAAAAAGGACTAGAAGCAGAGGCAAAAATAAAAGGAGGGTTAGAGATGTTACATCTACAAGCAGAAAAATCTTGGGAGATTTGGAATGAAATGTAGAGAAACTTACAACCTAAGTGATACTTTTTGAGTAAATATAGAATGATGTAATAAATATAAATAGTTATATCATTTTTCTCAAAAAAAAGGGATAATTTAGTCTTTACAAATGAAAATATGTTTTTCCCTCTTTTTAAAAGGAAAATTTAATGAAATTTTACGATTTGTAGAGCGTTAAATAATCACAAAAAAACTCTACGAATAATTGTTGCTAAAGACATCTTTGACTAAACTATAAATATAATGACACCAAAAAAAACAAAAATTAAATTCACTGGGATAATTGTGTTAATTTCCCTTTCATTTTTTCCTGCCTATTCACAAACGGTGGCTGATTATATTACAAGTGGCAAACAAAAAAGTGATGCACGTGTCTTTACAGCTGCTATAGAAGATTTCTCGAAAGCACTAAAGCTAAATAATAAGTCAGAGGATGCTTATTATTTACGTGGGCTTGCTTATTATAAAATAGGTCGCTATCCAGAGGCACTCCAAGATTTTAATGTTTCTATCCAACTTGCTCCAAGCATTGCTCTTAATTATTACTGGCGTGGCAAATCTCAACTAATGCTTGAAGATAACACTATGGCTCTATGGGATTTTGGTAAAGCTATCTCCATTGATGGAAATAATCCCGATTTTCATGTAGAAAGAGCCATTGCTAATCTTAAAGATGCTCGCTACGGACAAGCACAAGAAGATTGTAAATCAGCTTTTAAACTTAAAAGTCTTTATCCACCTGCATTAAGCGTATTGGGTTTGGTTTATCTAAATCAAGGAAAACATGAAGAGGCTTATGATTATCTTAATAGAGCCGTCAATCTTAGTCCCAATGAAGCAACACATCACCTCAATCTAGCTTATTACTATTTTAAACGTGATGAAAAAGACAAATCTATTGAGCATTATACTACTTCTATCAACTTAGACCCCTACAACCCCGAAGCTTATTTTAGAAGAGCCATGCTTAAAATCACACTTGGCAGTGATATAGAAGCTCAACGTGATGCAAATCGTGTGATTCTGCACAATCGCCGTTTTCAAAAAGCTTATGTTATTAGAGGAATTGCTTCTTATAATCTGAAAGAAATTGGCAGACATGAATATGATTTTCAGCACTACTTATCGCAAGCACGTACTGCAGATGATTACTACTTTATCGCTTCTCAGACCTATGCATCTGCTAAAGAAGAGCAATATCCTGAGGAAGAAAGACTTAACCCGAAAGCTGAAATATGGGCAAATAGAGCTTTAGAACTTGAAGAAACTTATGAACATCAGTTACTTTATGCACAGATTTTATTTAAGCTCAGAAAAACTACTTCTGCCTCTGATGCCGCACGAAAAGCACAAAATTTAGCTCGCCGTGAAGGCAAAAATAATATTGCCGTCAATGAACTCATTGCAAGCCTTGATAGAGAAAAAATAGATAAAACAGCTCCTGTGTTGCGTGTATTTGCTCCTGTAGCTTCTAGCCGTGGTGTCATCGTGGTAGAATCTACTGATAAAATCACCGTAATAGGGCAAGCCACAGATGAAAGTGGTGTAGTAAGTGTATTAATCAATGGAAACCCTGCACGGCTACAAGCTGATGGAAATTTTGACGGTGAGACTGTCTTATTGGAAGGAAATAATTACATCACAGTAAGAGCCATAGATAGCCGTGGAAATGAAAGCAAAACTACTTTTCAGATAGATAAAGTTCCTCAAAAGCCTCTCACTGCTGATAAAAATGAAAAGAAAAACCCAACAGGCGGTGTTCGTAGAGCTTTGATGTTTGCTACCAATGAATACGAATCTTGGTCTCCTTTAGCCAACCCTATCCCTGACGCACAAACACTTGGCAAAGATTTAAAAGAAATCTATGGCTATGAAGTAGATGTCCAAACCAACTTAAATAAGAATCAAGTTTTACTCAAAATCAAGGAATATGCCCAGCTAAAATATGGTCCCAATGATCAATTGATGATTTTCTTTGCAGGTCATGGTCAGTTTGATGAGGTGTTTAAAGAAGGATATGTAGTAGCCAAAGATTCAGATTTTAATGATGAGTCTAAGTCTAGCTATATCGCACACTCTAACTTACGCACTTATATCAATAACATTAGTTGCAAACACGTATTGCTGGTTATGGATGTGTGTTTTGGAGGCACTATCGATCCTATGATAGCAATGAGAGGTGCAGAACGCACTTTTGACTCTGATCGTGAAGAGCTTATTCGTCAAAAAATGAGCCTTAACTCTCGTATTTATCTCACTTCTGGCGGTAAAGAATATGTACCTGATGGAAGACCAGGACAACACTCACCTTTTTGTCGTCGCTTATTAGAAGCATTCAGAAGTGGTGGAGGTATCGACGGAGTACTTACTATGGGAGAGATTATGCAGTTTGTAGGTTTAATAACGCCTAACCCTCTGCTTGGTCAGCTTGGACAAAACGACCCTGGTGCAGATTTTCTATTTATCTCAAAATAAAAAAACCCATGAATAAATTCGTGGGCTAGGTTGCTTCTCCTATCTGTCATTGCCTGTGTCCTCACAGGCAATTCAGACATTGTGAGGATTTGGATGTTGTAAAATCAATTAAACAATTTTTGGAGATATAAACTACCATACCAAAATGAGAAGTAAATTAAAACTTTTCAAACTGTCCATCCAAATATGCTTGAGCCAACTCTATATAGGTAATCGCTCCATCTCTAAACATCTGAGCATGTTCTTCTGATAGCTTTTTGACTATCTTGCCTGGCATACCCATCACTACCGAAAAATCAGGAATTTCCATATCCTGAGTTACAAGTGCATGTGCTCCTATCAAGCAAAACTTCCCTATCTTAGCTCTATTCAAAACTGTAGCTCGCATCCCTATTAGTGTGTTGTCTCCTATACTCGCACCATGGATAATCGCTCCGTGTCCTATGATACATTCTTTACCTATTACTGTAGGCTCATTGATATCTGCGTGTAAGATACAACCATCTTGGATATTTGTCCGGTCACCTACGATGATTTCTTCCTCATCTCCTCTCAGCACGGCATTGTACCAGATAGAACATTGATTACCTACCTTTACACGCCCTACCAAAGTAGCATTATCTGCAATAAACACGTCCTCACCTACCTGTGGACGATGAACAGTTTGTACTCCTTCACTCATATCATTAAGTTTAATTTGTATTCTTTTAACTAAAATTAAGCATTTTTTAAGAATTGTTCAAGATTGAATCCTTTTTTTAATGAAAATTTCTTATTTGATGAAGAAATACGATGAGTTAATAGATTCTTATAAGGCTGTTGAAATCCTACTTCCAACTAGAAATAGCTATTTGAAGTCAAAAAATAAACCCTTAAAAAATTAATTTTAAGGGTTTATTAAAGTAGTTGAGAGGAAGGGATTCGAACC
>JBBRUH010000410.1:0-5028 GCA_038248005.1 Cytophagales bacterium
CTGTATCCTCTAGATTGAGTGAGCGTAGATAGTCTATTGCCTCTAAGAAGGTTTTATTAGATTCTTCATCATCAAACTCAAAGTTGAGGTATTTTAATAGACGATGATGTTCCTCTAAAAGTATGTTGTATTTTTCTTGAAACTTATCTGTCTGGATATCACCTACTCTTAGCCCTAGTCGTCCTATTTTATTTTGATAAGTAGGGCCTATACCTCTGAGGGTAGAGCCTATTTTTTTATCTCCTTTTACATGCTCATAGGCTTGGTCTAGCAAGCGGTGAGTTGGTAAAATAAGGTGTGCTTTTTTAGAGATGAATAGGTTTTCTTTGACATTGATATGAAAAGCTCCTAAAGAGTCAATTTCTCTTTTGAATACGATGGGATCAATCACCAAGCCATTGCCGATAATATTTTTGATATTACTTCTAAAAATACCTGATGGAATCTGGTGGAGAACGTGCTTGATACCATCAAACTCGAGGGTATGCCCAGCATTAGGTCCTCCCTGAAAACGAGCTACTACTTTATATTGGGGCGCAAGGTAATCCACAATTTTACCCTTACCTTCATCGCCCCATTGCAAACCCAATAAAATGTTTACCGCCATAATTTAAAAATTAATGAGAAATAAATAATTATATTTAGCAGAAGTTGATAAGCCTTTTATGTGAGTTATGTCTGAACTCAAACCTAGCAACTTATCTAAATACGCTCAAGTTACAAATATACACTATCTATCTTCTATTTGCCGAAAAAAATGAGATTACTTATTTCTTTGGAAGTGTTTTGGGCTTCTCTTATTTAATTGCAGAGACATTGGAGAGCATCTTCTTCATTCTCTACGACACTAAATATCGCCATTAATTTGGTGATTATGAGGAGTTTACGAATATTCTCGGAGGGTTTGATAAGGCAGACTTCTCCGCTTCTATTACGAAATTTCACTAAAATTCGCATCAATAAACCTATCCCTGCACTATTGATAAGTTCTAATTTGGAAAGGTCTATGGCAGCATATTTTACACCTTCTTCTTGCAAATCGGCAACTTGGTCTAGCAATAAAGCATCATTATAGCTTCCTAAAAGTTTGCCTTCTAGGTAGATGAATATAACCGTATCTTTTCTTTGGATATTAAAGGTCATTGGGTCGGTTTTCACAGTTTTCTCGCTTACATCCTCCTCTGAATATGAGCGAATGATGTTGAATATCAAATTTGAGGAGTTCACCAATCATATTTTGAATATTTTGGATTCTGGGGTCACAAAACTCTATTACTTTTTGGCAATCAGAGCAAATAAGGTGATCGTGCTGTTTATAACCGTGTGCTTTTTCGTATTGGGCTAGGTTATCTCCAAATTGATGCTTTACCACCAAGTTACAATCTACCAAGATGTCTAAGGTATTATAAATAGTAGCACGACTGACTCTATAGTTTTTGTCTTTCATACTGTCATAGAGTCTTTCTACATCAAAATGCCCTCCACGTGTGTAGATTTCTTCTAAGATAGCAAATCTTTCAGGGGTTTTGCGCAGGGCTTTTTTTTCTAAATAAGCGATAAAAATAGTTTTTACTTCCTCGAGTAAGGCTATATCTGTTGTCATAGTTTAGTATTTAATCTTGACTTTCTTCATAATCATATCGGCGGACACTCTCTATGCCTTCTATGCTTTCTAAAGTACTTCTGAGTTCTTCTAAATGAGTGTCATCTCGGACATATAACTTGATTTGTCCCTCAAAAATTCCTTTTTGGGTAGTACCAAGGTTGATAGAGTGTATGTTTACCTTCATATCACTAGAGATGGCTTGGGTTACATCACGAGCTATCCCTATGCGGTCATTACCAATAATCTTCAAATCTACTAAAAAAAGTGAATCATTTTGAGATTTCCAGACAGTATGAATAATTCTGTAAGAATATTTTGACATCATCTCTATGGCATTGGGGCAGTCTATTCGGTGGACTTTGACTCCTTCATTAATAGTGATGAATCCAAAAATATCATTGCCTGGCACAGGATTACAGCATGGAGAGAGAGTGTAAGACATCTTAGTACTTTCTTCACCTACTACAAGAGTATCTTTTTTGAGGTCAAAATCTAGTTCATTAGGATTATAGGTATTGTTATCCGTTTTGCTTTGTTCTTTGGGAGAAGTAGTTGCCTTAACCTCCTGAGCTTTGATAGGTTTTATTTTTTGTTTACAAAACTGATGAATCTGCTTAGGGCCGACATATTTCATTCCTACTTCATAAAACATATTTGAATGGCTTTTGATGCCTAGAAAGTTACACAACTGCTTAATGCTTTGGTCAGAGTATTCTACCTTAAATTGTTGGAATTTTTTCTGGACAATCTCTTTTCCTTCTATAATGTGCTGTCTTTTCTCTTGACGAAGATAATCTTTGATATTACTTTTGGCTTTGGAAGTAACCACAAAGCGTAGCCAATCTGCATTAGGTTTGGCTTGTTTAGAGGTGATAATCTCTATTTGGTCGCCATTTTTGATTTTATGACTGAGTGGCACAAGTCTTTGATTGACCTTTGCTCCAAAACAACGCAAGCCTACTTCACTGTGTATTTCAAAGGCAAAATCAAGTACAGTTGATTCTGAGGGTATTTTTTTTAAATCTCCTTTGGGTGTAAAAACAAAAATTTCATCTCTAAAAAAGTTATTTCTAAAGGCAGTTACAAACTCCATAGAAGAGATATTATCCTTATTTTGATACATTTCACGTACACTTTGTAGCCAAGCATCTAGTCCTTGGCTGGTCTTCTTGCGTTGAGGCATATCACTTGCACTTTTTTCTCGAGATTTGTATTTCCAGTGGGCAGCGTAGCCATATTCTGCGATTTCATCCATTCGGCGAGTACGGATTTGCACTTCCACCCATTTACCTTCTGGTCCCATGACGGTAGTATGCAGAGATTCATAGCCATTGGCACGAGGGTTACTAATCCAATCACGGAGTCGGTCTATATTAGGCTGGTAAAAATCAGTTACTAAAGAATACACCCTCCAACAATCAGATTTTTCATTTTCTCTTTTTTCTGAGTCTATCACTATCCTGATAGCAAACAAATCATAGATTTTTTCGAAATCTACATTTTGCTTGTTTATCTTATTCCAGATAGAGTAGATGGATTTGGGTCTTCCAAAGATACGTACCTTGAAGCCTGCATCTTCTATAGTTTTTTTGATAGGAGCTATAAACTCTTTTACAAAGCGTGTGCGTTCTTCCCTAGTCTTACTCAGTTTGTCTGCAATGTCCTTATAAACATCATTGCGGGTATATTTAAGATGTAAATCTTCTAATTCTGTCTTAATTTTATAAAGCCCTAATCGGTGAGCAAGAGGGGCATATATATAAATAGTCTCATAAGCTATTTTGAGCCTTTTATGAAACTCCATGCTGCCAAGAGTACGCATGTTGTGCAGGCGGTCAGCAAGCTTTACTAAGATTACTCTTACATCATCAGAGAGGGTAAGAATCATCTTTTTAAAATTTTCGGTTTGTTCAGAAACCCCTAGCTTGAGGTCAAATTTCTTAGAAGACTGTATTTTGGTGAGCCCATCTACGATAACGGCGATTTTTTTACCAAACTCTTTTTCTATTTCTTCTAATGTCCATTCAGTATCTTCCACCACATCATGCAATAGGGCAGCAACCACCGCAGTAGGACCTAAATTAATCTCTTCTACCACTATGAGTGCTACAGCAAGGGGATGCAAAATATAAGGTTCGCCTGACTTTCGACGCATATCTTTGTGAGCCTCATTAGCCACTTTAAAAGCTTTTTGAATCAGTTCTACATCTCCTTCATCTAAATAGGGTTGGATTGCTCGTCTTAATTTACGATACTCTCTTAAAATAGTACGTCTTTCTAATTCAATGTCTTCTATTAATTCCATATCTTTTTCATGCATATAGTCTAATATCGTAAAAATATTTATGAATCAAAACCTACTTCCATAAAAAATTGAAATGAAGTGGGAAGTTAGGATTGAGAAGCGAGGAATGAGGAGTTAGAAGTGAGAAGCGAGGAATGAGGAGTTAGAAGCAAGGATTGAAAAGAGAGAGAAATTTATTACTCAGTAAATAAATGACCAATAGAGCTGTTACACACTGGTTATCAACACTTTACTTTTTTGTAACCATATTTGCACATAGAAAACATAGGGAATTGCTTACGAAAAGCTCCTGTATTAGGCAGCAAAGCTTATCATTCTAAGATTCTTAAATAAAAAATTGATATAAATAATTGAAAAGTAACAACTCTAATTGACCTATCAATGACTAATGACCCAATAATAACCAATTGACTAAATAACCAATTCACCATCTTTTTAAAAAAAATAATGCTTTGATTTGGTTAGAAAAAAATGTTTTCTTAGATTTGCACACTTAAACAAAAAAGCGGATGTGGCGAAATTGGTAACCGCACTAGACTTAGGATCTAGCGCCGCAAGGCCTGGGGGTTCGAGTCCCTTCATCCGCACAATGCAAAACCCTCAACTACCTCAAAAAGTTGAGGGTTTGTTTTATTTATGTGTATAAAGATATTGATCAATCAAAAAACTTCATAACCTTGAATATTTCATTAGACAAAATCGCACCCACAAAAGCTAGTATTAAAATTAGCTTTGAGAAATCAGACTATCAATCTACATTAGATCAAAAACTCCGTGAATATGGCAAGAAAGTACAGTTAAAGGGGTTTAGACCAGGTAAAGTGCCAGCGGGGTTGGTAAAAAAAATGTATGGTAAAAGTATTCTTGCAGAAGAAGTAAACCGCCTTTTATCATCATCCTTGATGAATTATATCAAAGAGCAAGAGCTTAGCATAGTAGGAGACCCTGTGCCAGTCTCTGACCAAGAGTCAGCAATTGATTGGGATAACCCTAATGTATTAGATTTCTCTTTTGAAGTAGGACTTGCAAGTGATTTTGAGGTGAAGCCAGAAGATCTCACACTTACTCAATACAAAATCACTTACACAGATGAATATTTCCAAAAAATAGTAGATAA
>JBBRUH010000411.1:0-5023 GCA_038248005.1 Cytophagales bacterium
TGAAAGCAAATGAAGCATCATTTGCTTCTGTGATTTGAGTAGAGTCTGTTTGGAAATCTTGTAACTTAATGGCTTGCAAAAAATTAGTAAATAAAGCCGTCTTATTTGCCCAGCCTACTTGATTATTTTTGATTTGCTTTACTTCTGGTAAATCATTTAGTTGAATCCCTTTGCTTGGATTTTGAGCCAATACTGCCCAAAGGTTATTTTGTGCGATGGGATTACTTCCGCCAGCCCACTCTGCTTTTTCTAAATAATAAAAAGAAGAGTCAATCACCTTATTGGCTTTGTAGAGCATGGCGATATTGTTATTCATCTGTAAATTATCAGGGAATCGCTTTAAACCATCACGCAATACAAACATCGCATCTAGTTTGCGGTCTTCTTCTCTGAGGATATTTGAAATCTCTATATAGCCATAAGGAGTAGGAGAGCGGAGCAATCCATCACGAAGATATTTTAATCTGAGAGATCTTTCATCTATTTCTTCAGCAATACTAGCAAGCATAAAATTGACACGGTGTCCTATAAAGTCATTCTCATTGTGAGCTACTTTATAACTTATGCCAGCCATTTGATAGTCTTTTTCTAATAAATAACTATCTCCTATTCCCATGTAATAGCCACCTTTTACCAAAAACCAGGAAGCATTATTTGCTCCCACAAACATACTAATGCTTATGCCTAAGCCAAAAAGATACATCATCTGCATAGTAATAATTTTACCTTGATAAATCATGCCCTCGAGAGAAACAAAATCACGTGCAAGGGGTACAAAATTGGCTAATACATACATAAAAAAAGTAAGCCCCAGCCCAAAATGAGTATATAAAATCAAAATTCTGAATGCATCTATCATAGAGTCATTGGAGGTTGCAAAGAAAAAACTAAGGGTACTGAAGCAGACAATTCCCAAAATTAAAAACAGATACGCACCCACAGGAGCAAAGGGGATAAACTTACTCCATGCTGAGCCTTCATTGCGTGCCTGAAATCCCCAAAGACCCAAAATACTGGAGAGAGCCATCAAAATAAACAAATCAAGTTTGTAAATATCTAAGCTCCACCAGCCCTGATATTCCCCTAATATCAAAGCAATATTGGCAATATAAATCACTGAGATAATGCTAAAGTGCTTTATATTTTGAGGGCCTCCTTGCTCATTATAATGCACCAACACATACCAAAATGTACGCAAAACCTCATGTGCATTGAATAGAATAAAAGCAAAAGTCATCACTACTGGCACTATGATACCAAAATTGACTAGAAAAACTGCTGGATGCTGGACACTAGAGCCGTAGGCTACCCAAAGTCCTAAACCCAAAGTAATTAGTAAAAAAGCTCCCCAACGAATCCAAAAATGTACTTTTAGAAAGAAAGTCTGAAATACATAACTCGTCATCAAAAATAGTAATAAAGCTACTACTAAGAAGCTATTGCTAAAACCTACACCAAGCCCTAAAAGCTCAAAGTTGAAACTAGCCAATAAAAGTGCAAAAACAGCCATTCCTAAGCCATAAGCCCAATTCTTGACTTCCACAAAGATGCTAAGCCATAGCGTAAATACAAGGATTAAAACTGCTCCGAAGATATAGTAATTACTCAATGGAAGAGTAAGATTACTTACCTTAAAATACTCTTCTATCACAAAGAGGGGCGTTTCTAATGGAATCTGAAAAGCACCTATATTGACATCATCTATCTTAAAATTAACTCCTTCTAAATCAGGAGCTACTTCCCAATTATAAAACCAATCTGCTCCTATAAAATAAAGAGCTAAATAGCTGATAAAACTTAAAAAAAATAAACTCAGTAATAAAAGATAAGGGATGCGATAGCTGATTTCCCAATTTTTCCAAAAAAAGCCTTTGTTCATAATAGAAGATTATGATGAATTAAAATTTTGTGTTTTTACTAAATTAGGTACTAAATATTTTAAGAAGCTAGAGTAAATTTTTCATCTTTTTAATATAAAATGCTCATTACGAGTTTTTTACAAAGATAAGCTGATAACTTATATTTTTCAAAAGTACTTCACTCTATCACCTTCGGAACTAAAAAATAATCACCATCTTGATTAGGTGCTTGGCTCAACGCACTTTTTTTATCTAAAGCAGGTTGGGCAATGTCTTCCCTAAATCGGTTTGTAGCTTCGGTCATGTGCATGAGCGGTTCTATACCTTCGGTATCTACTTGATTGAGCAAATCCATCCAATTTAAGATTTGTTCTAAATCAGCTTGTATCTCTGCTTCTTCTGCTGGTGAAAGCGAAAGGCGTGCAAGATGTGCAGTTTTGCGGAGTAGTTCTTGGTCTATTTTCATATTGCCTGAATCTGAGGATAATATTTATAAAGTTCTTCTTGCATTAAATCAAAAGCCTCTTGTTTAAGATTCTCTACATCTGCTATGGTCATTCCTTCAGTAGTAATAGGAGGAAGTACGATGGCTTTTCCCATGCGCCAGTTTGCCAAAAAAGAGCCATCATTGGGCAATATAAACCAGTTGTGAGGCATCACTACGAGTAAGACAGGAACTTGTCGCTCAATGGCTACTCTAAAAGGCCCATCTTTAAACTCTGCCATCTGTGGTGGATTGTTAGTTGTGATTCCACCTTCTGGAAAAATAACCACGCTGCGTCCTTTGTCTATAGCTTGCATAGAGTGTACTAACGCTCGAAAAGAACTGGTGTGACTTTCTCTATTCACCAAAATATGCAATTTAGAAAACATAGGGCCAAAGAGGGGAGCTTTAGAGAGTGACTCTTTGCCCATAAACATGTGATCACCTCTCACTATCAGCCCTAATACGATTATATCAAGCCAAGAAGTATGATTGGCACAATAAACATAAGGTTGTCCTGCCTCTGGTTTATAGCGATATTCTACTTTGTAGGGCATGAGAGAAAAGAAAAAGAAACCCTTTGCCCAAATATTATTTAAGTACGCTGCGTGTGTGTGCCACTCTTCTTTTAATGAAAAAAGGTGAAAAAATGGAAGTAGCAATATCATCAATATTACAAAAACAAAACAACCCCAAGCGGTATAGATAATTCTAAAAATTTTCATAGTGCAAAGTTAAAATAAAAATCTTGGCTTCTCCTACTTTAAACGGAAGTCAATCAAAAAGCCTTTTCTTTAAAAAATACTATTCTAACAAAAAGTTGTGTTTTTTAAAGTTTAGATGTATTTTTCTCATTTCTAAACTTTTTTATAAGGTTCATTCCCTTTTGTATGTAGTCTGGGTCATGAGTTTTGATTTTGCCAGAGGAAGGAACTGGTTGTCCTGTGTTATGGATATGAAAGGCATCAGCAAAATCTCCTCTTTTTAGGTATTTTCCATAGCTTTTATCTGCCCATTCGATGGCATAACGCACTGCGGATTCACCCTGTAATTGCTCAAAATCAAGCCCCAAAGGAATGCAGTGATAGCCCATAATCTGCAAGGGTCCCCACGAAGTAGCAAGACTTTTAAGCGTTTCATCATCATAGAGTTTCATCTGGACGGTAGTAAAAGAACCATATCGCTCAGTTTCTCCTTCTTTTACGCTTTTGAGTCGCTCGTAGATGTGATGTTCGTATCGAGTAGGAGCAGGTAACTTGGCAGAAGATTCCAAAATAATCAATGCCTTGAAGTATTCCGAAGGAAGCTTTAGTTCAGAGCATACTTCTTCTACTTGTGCAGTATAGTTTTTGTCTAACCTTTCAAAGATATCTTCTACTTCTGTAAAAGAAAGAAAATAAGTATAAGCCCAATAACATAGCCCTAGGGCGATAACCAGTACAAGAATTCGACGCATTCGGTGTAAATACTAAGTTTTTATTTCGATTATGAGTAAGCAATATAGTTTTTTTTCTAAAAAAATAGTAATTTTATAACAATTAAGTTGATTCTTCTTTTTTGGCTATAAATGTACTTTGCTTATGAAAACCTCTTTATTACCTCTTCTTCTTTTCTTTATTTTGAACATAAACGTGTCTTTTGCTCAAAATAATACCTTTACCAATTTTAGTTCTTTAAAAAATGAAATTACAGCCTATCATCAAGAAAAGCTAAACCCTGTCTTTGAGCAACAACGCAGCAAACTCAATCAATTTTTGCAAAAAGAGGATAAGATGACAATATATGTCTTGGCTAGACAATTTGAAAAACAGCAGTTACAAAAAAATCAACTTCTATCCCAAAAACAACCCAATGGAGAGAGTTTTATGGAAACTTGGGAAGAGTTGCAGCGAAGAGAAGTAGATATTTTGATAGAAGTAGAAGGCTTTGTAGAGAAATATGAAACAATCATCAAGCAGTTATTAAAAGAAGAAATTCAATCTCAAATTAAAAAATGGCAAACTGAAATCAATCAAATCTTAGTGAAATACAATGTTTCTCAGCAATACCCAACACAAAGACACTTCGCTAAGCACGGCTACGGACACTGGAGCAACCCAGCTTACTTTTTACTCTGGAACGCTGAGAAGCCAGTGAGTAATGAAGCAGCCGCAGAGACAGGTTCTTCTGTCTTTCCTAATCCTGCCAAATCAGAGCAATCTATCCAGTTTTACCTATCAGAAAGTCAGAAGGTAGAAATACAACTGCTTGATGCACAGGGAAAGCTACAAAAAATATTAGTAAAAAAGGATTTCCCTGAAGGGAATCATGTCTTGACCATTCCTTTGCAAGACCTAGCCAATGGTTTATATTTCTATAAAATCATCTCACTTCAGCAAGTCATGATGAAGAAAATAGTGAAAGAGTAAGGGAAAGATAGGTTGATTTATCGAAGGGATGAAGGTTGGAGGACTTACTTTCTGTATCATATAAGGAGATAAGCAATGGCGAAAAAAATGCAATCAAGCCCACAAATTTATTTGTGGGACTGATTTTTTTAGGGTGCATCTCATTTTGTCGCTTTATAAAAAATAGCTGAATACATGACATTTTATTGGAACACGGATTTGACGGATTTAACGGATGAGTCACAGATAAAAATCCGTATGAATCCGCTAAATCTGTGTCATCTGTGTTCCAA
>JBBRUH010000412.1:0-4983 GCA_038248005.1 Cytophagales bacterium
ATTAACTACCTAGAAATGCACTATGCTGTCTATCCTCCTGGTAAATTTTATCAAAAACATCTTGATAGTTTTCAAGGCTCTAACCGCCGAAAAATCTCTTTTGTACTTTACCTTAATCAAGACTGGCAAACAGAGCAAGGTGGACAGCTAAGACTTTATCTTGAAGACGACCAAATCAAAGATGTGAATCCAGAAGGAGGTACATTGGTTTGTTTTGTAAGCTCGGAGTTATACCACGAAGTACTCATCACAACACAGACTCGCTACAGCCTCACAGGTTGGATGCGACACGACCGCCTAGAAGATATGCTACTCAACTATTAAGAAGAAATCTTATTTTAACCAATCCTTATGTTTGATAAGGTTTGTGAGAGTATAAGCCTCTGCACTTCCTTTTTGAGGTTTTATGTCATATTGCCAACTTGCGTATTTGGGCAAACTCATCAAGATAGACTCTATGCGTCCTGCCGTCTCGAGACCAAACTTAGTGCCTTGGTCATAGACTAGATTGAACTCTACATAGCGTCCTCTTCTTAGAAGTTGCCAGTTTTTTTGGGTATCTATAAAGGGTTTATTTTTATTTTTTGACATCAGGTATGTATAAATTGGTGCAAAAGTTTCTCCCACAGATTTAACAAACTCAAAACACTGCTCTTTTGTCTTGCCTTCACCTTCTTTTAGTCTATCAAAGAAAATTCCTCCAATGCCACGAGTTTCTTCTCTGTGTGGAATATAAAAATAATCATCTGCCCACTTTTTATACTTTGGATAATATTCGGTGTGATGTGCATCGCAGGTTTCTTTAAGGCTCTCATGAAAAAAGCGAGCATCTTCATCCACGATATAGTGTGGGGTGAGGTCTATCCCTCCTCCAAACCAATACGTGCCATCTGACATCTCAAAATAGCGGATATTCATATGGATAATCGGTACATGAGGGTTATGAGGGTGCATCACTATAGATACACCTGAAGCAAAAAAGTCTTCGGCAGTTGCATTCATCTTTTCTTTGAGGGCAAGAGGCATTTCTCCGTGTACTGCTGAGAAGTTTACTCCTCCTTTTTCTATCACATTGCCTTCTTGCAAAATGCGTGTATGTCCACCACCACCGCCAGGGCGATTCCAGACATCTTCTTGAAATTTGGCTTTGCCATCGGCTTGCTCTATTGCTTGGCAGATACGGTTTTGTAAGTCTTGAAAAAAAGTGGCTATTTGTGTTTTATCAGTCATTTTTATTTGTTAGGTCAATTTTTAATATTTTTTTAAAATCTCTGTCAGGTAATCAATATCTTCAAAATTATTGTAAAAATGTACACTCATTCTGAGCGTTTCTCCTCTTCCTGTGAGGCTTACCTGATTTGATTGGAGATAATCTAATAGTTTTTGGTCATAAGGTATGCTTACTATTCCAGAAAGATGCTCTTCGGAGAGGCTAGAGAGAACCTTAAACCCTTTGCTTTGGAGACTTTCTGTAAGGCTTCTTGCTAGGCTAAGCACACGCTCTTTTATCACATCTAAGCCTATCTTTTGGATGTTTTGGAGTCCGTGCTGTAGCATTAGTGTCCCGAGTGCATTGGGATGCCCTAGCTCAAAGACCTCCATAGAGAGAGGAATAGAATCGATGTCTTCAATATAATTATATGTAGTAATAAGGTTGGTACTAATCATAGAAGGGGGAAATCTTTCTAAAAGGGTAGGAGACATTGCCAAAATACCCATTCCCAGCCCAGCAGTAGCCCATTTATAAGCACTTGCCGCAAAGATTACATTTTGATTTTTTTGTAAGTCAGTCTTAAATACACACCAACTTTGTGTGGCATCTATGACGAGTAGTACATCGAGTTCTTTGCATATTTGAGCGATTTTATCTAATGCTAATCCATAGCCCGTCTTAAACTGTACCCAGCTAAGGGCTAGAACTTTTACTTTACTTTTTAAGAGATGAGAATGGAGAGAGGCTACTTCTAAGTCATTTTCATGCTCAAGCCAAGTAATCTCATAGCCTAATTTTTGGAAGGGGAAGTTTAAAGCAGGGTAATCTCCCTTAAAAAGCATGATTTTTTGGAGAGGAAGAAGCATCTGTGCTACACTATGAATCGCAAAAGAAAGATTAGGAACAAGTGCCAAATATTCAGGAGGGCAGGATACTGAAGGGGCAATTTGTGAACGAATATCATTTAATTGATTTAAAAAATATTGGCGAAAGTCAAAAAAACCATAAGACATCTTATGTATAGCTTCTTCTGCTATTTTTTGCTGAGATTGAGCTAATAAACCAATAGAGGCTGTATTTAGATAGATACCTTTTTTGCTTAACTCAGGATACTCAAGACGGATTTTTTTCCAATCAATTTCAGACATTCTATAAAGTTTTAGTGGTTTTTTAGTTTCTTAACTGTGATGTGTATCTCTATGTTGGTTTGTGATATAAAAACTGATGGCTAGATAAGTGATGAGTTGTTCTATTAAAATACTGATAATCGACTTTTTATAGTAATATCAAAATGCAAACTAATTTTGACCATTTACTTATTTAGAAATAATTAATTCATCATTTATCTCTTGGTAAAATACTAAAAATAAACTAGTCGCTGTTAGTTATTAAAACGCTCATTATCAGATAATTAAAAATTCATCATTCATAACTTATATCTCATTACTCTCTTTTCTTTTCTCAAAAAACTGCTTCACTTTTCTTTCTAAATCTTCTTCGCTTAGGTGAGCATAATTGGGTGTAAGACCTTTGAGTTCGGGCATTTGCTCTATGTGTAAGGTCTGTGTGCTGAAGGCAAATCTTACCCCAAGAGTTTCAGCCAGTTCTAAAATATCGAGATTAAGACTTTCACGGCTTTTCCATTCATCCAGAAAATCAGGCACTACAAAAAAGACATTTAAAAGAAGCCCTAAAGAAGATGCTTGAAAATCAAGAAAATGAACCGCAAAAAAATCTTTCCGCGTCTCGGGGTGGTTACGGATAATCTCTCTGATGCCTTCTAAAAAAGCCTTAATTAAAATGGGAGGTGTATCATAGGTAATCGCCAAAGTAGTACGGTACCTACGATAGACCCTCATCCCTAGGTTATCTACAATCATATCAGCAAGTTTACCATTAGGTACGTGAAGCACAGAATTATAAAAAGTCCGTACCCTCGTAGAACGGACTCCTATCTCTTCTATTTCTCCGTCTATGCCTTCTGCTGTTACCCAGTCACCTACTCTAAAAGGCTGGTCTATAAAAATCATTACAGAGCCAAAGAGATTTTTGATGGTATCTTGTGCTGCCAAAGCAAACGCCAAACCACCAATAGAGAGACCAGCCAAAAGAGCTGTTACGTTAAGGTCTAGATTTTCTAGAATTACAATCAAGCTAATCGCAACGGCTATAATTTTAAAGATAGTTTTTAAAAATGGTAGAATCTGAATATACCATCCTCGTTCTTCTGAATTTAAGTTTTTAGAAAGATAAATAAATGCCAAATCGATAAGCCCTAACACCATCAGAAGGGCAAAAACGGGCAAGAAAATATTGAGAATAAATAGAATATAGTAAGACCAAAGCACTGGAAATAAAAATACAGGTATAATTTTTCTGATAAGCAAAAAAGTAACATAAAGACTAATCGGACGAGCTAACCGTCTAATTCTTCCTTTCTTAATTTCTTCTTCAGTAAGCTTGCCGATGATTCTCCTTAAGAAGAAAGCAATTAATCTATTGAGGAGTTTGAAAAAAATATAAGGGGCAATAATGAGAAATAGCAAAGATAAAATACGAATATAATCTAAACCCAGTGCTATTTCAGGATGTTTTTTTTGTAAAAACTCGTGAAAAGGAGCAGGAAAAAAAGGAAAAGTTTTACTATATAATGTAGGAATATTTGCGACAGTCTCTGCCGAATAAACCCAAATATATTGCCCTCTAAAATAGATTCTCTCCAAAAAAATGGTGGGATAATCATCAAATGGAATATACACATATTTTTTCTTAACAGAATCCTGATAATCAGCTTCTTTGGGGATTTTATCTTCATCAAAATAAAGACCATTTCCTTTTAAGATTTGATAAAGTTGTTTAGTACGCTCTATGCGTTGCTCTAGAGTAAGATTGCCTACCAAGGCAAGCGAATAAGAAGCCAATGTAGGGTTAGAAGATTCAGGCTGTAGGTAATGATAGTGATTATACATTGCCTTGAAGGGTGTATTTAGCTGATAGGCAGTCTGCTTTTGCTGTTCTATCTCTATACTTTGTGCTTGAGTAATTCCTAAACTCAATAAAATTATTACCAAAAATATCCAAATATACTTCATAAAAAGCCTCTATTTTGAATTTTTATCAATGCCTAAAATTAATCATTTCTTGGGGAGAATCATAAATCATTTGAATTTGTAGAGAATTTGTGTTCTCAAATCTTTTTTCAGAATTCTTATGACAAAAACAGCCACATTTCTAAAAATGTGGCTGTTTTGAGTTTAAAACTAATATCTCTTGTCTAAGAATCTGCCTCTAATTAACTACAAAAGATTGAAAGCCAATAAGTTTTCCATCAGCATAAAGTTCTATTTTATATTTTCCCTCATTAAAATCATAATCACCTTGTTTTTCAAAAATGATATTGACAGGTTGGCGAGTATTGCTATAAGCAATCTGCTTACGCATAGTGTAGGTGATGTCTTGTCCATTGGCTTCGGTCTTCCCTCCTTGATTGCTATTAAACACCACAGTGCCAGCAGGCTCGACGAGTCTCATATAGATATTTTTACTACCAGATTCGGTAATTTGATTTTCTGCAATCACAAAATCAATAGAAAGTTTTTCTATTCTGCGAGCTCTAAAGACATTGCGTGACTCGGCTTTGTCTCTATTATTGTAAGCAAGGATAGAAATGGCTTCGGCTTTAAGGGTAGCAGCTACATTGGTGAGTTTTTGGTTATTTTGTTTTACTTCACTGACAGTACTAGAGAGAGATTCTGTTTCACTTTCTAAGC
>JBBRUH010000413.1:0-4973 GCA_038248005.1 Cytophagales bacterium
GCTTTAATTTCTTCGTATCTCATTTTTTGTAGGGTGTCGGTTTACACTTGCCACTAACATCTGTATATACGCAACCCTTGCGTATTTTTTAAGAACTTGCGTATATTTCTGCTATATCTGAACCTGCTGAGTCATCAACAGAAAAGTCAAGCTAAGTTTAGTATGCTAAGCTGTTATTTTGCTTTATACTTATGATACACAATAATAAGAATATATTTTAAATATTCAATGCCCAATCAAAAATATTTACTAATGTGATGCTTAAATCGTTTTTAAGGGCAGATATATCAAAAAAAACAGCATAGTATTGCTTATTTGCACTGCATAAAGCACGGAAAGTGGGTATCAAAAAGAAATACTCAAAAGTTGAATGTATTTACTTTGGGTTTTAGTAAAAGTTTCGCTTATATTCTTATTTGGAGGTATATACGAAGGTTTTACACCATTGCTTTCATTGCTTAGTATCAAGTTATCTTTCAGAAGACTTAAAACAGCTAGGGATTTCAAAAAACCCTTCAAAGTTTTAAGTCCTTGAAGGGTTTTTCATATAAAATGCTACATTAGTCTATATTAAAAGACTTTACTAAAATTCATCCTCTTTGATGTCTTTCTCTACCAAAGTCCCATATTTTTTGACCTTTTCACGGATTTCATCTGCTTTGCCTACTAAGACAAACTGCAATTTATCTTTTGGAAAATACTTACCGATGATTTCTTTAGATTTTTCAACGGTAAGCCCATCTACATTTTTTTGAAAATTATTGATAAAACCTTCATCAAAACCATAAAAAAACATGTCTGTCAGCAGATTAGACAAAGCGTTATTGGTCTCATAGTCAGGAGGAAAACCGCCTTTGATATAATTTTTAGATGATTCTAAGATTTGAGCATTGAGTCCGTGCTGGTGTAAACTATCCAATACATCTAAAGCCATGTCTATGGCTTCCACAGTTGTACTATTTTTAGTAAAACTAGAGATAGAAAAAGTGCCTGCTTGGCGATAGTTAGCAAAACCACTTCTTGCTCCATAGGTCAGCCCCGAATTAACACGGAGAGCATCATTGAGCCAAGAGGTAAACCTTCCACCTAAGACTGTATTGACTACTTGTATCGCTACATAATCAGGATTATCTCTTGATACGCCCTTGCCACCAATTAGAAAAGTAGTTTCTCTAGCATCAAGTTTATTGACTAAAAGTACCCTGCTTTCATCAAAAGCAAGAGAAGGACTCTCAACTTGAGGTGATTTTTTACTTGATTCTTTCCAATTAGAGAATAGCTTTGTGATTTTTTGCTTCATATCCGAAGTTTTGAAATCACCCACAATGGCGAGTGCTGCTTCATTACTCTGGTAATTATCTGCAAAAAATGTTTTGACATCTTCTATGGATATTTTTTCAATGCTTGATTTTGTGCCTGAGGAAACATTGCCATAAACATGTGCATCAAATAATAATTTATTAAAATAAGAACCAATTACTTGGCGAGGGCTTTCTCTTGCTTGGTCTAGCTCTGCGAGTGTACGTGTCTTAAGTTTACTAAATTCTTCTTCATTAAAGCTAGGATTTAAGACTACCTCTTGAATGATTTCAAGCATTTTATCTTGATCTCTAGACGCAAAAGAAGAAGCAAGCTTGGCATATTCACGCCCTGCATAAGCACCTAAACTAGCCCCTACAAAATCTGTTTCTTCTTCTATTTGTTCTTTAGTAAATTTTTTAGTGCCATACAACCAAGATTCAGCAGTCATAGAAGCGATACCTGCCTGGTCTCCATCTTTGATAGCACCTGCATTGATGAGGAGAGAGACGTTAATCATAGGCACTTCATGCTGCTCCATGAGATAGACGGTAAGTCCATTTTTTAATTGAAACTTCTCGTATTTGGGCAACTGAAAGCCTTGTGCTGAGAGTCCCAAGGGAAGCAAGACAAGGCAGAGATATATATAAATTCTTTTCATGATTTATTCTGATTTTTCTTCTTGATTTTCTGATATTAAATAACCTACAGTGCAGTTTTTCTTTGTGAAATAGGTGTTTGCCACTCTTTTGATATCTTCTATGCTTACTTTTTCAAATAACTTAGGGGCTTCAAAGAGTTTTTTATAATCTCCAAAAAACAGCTCATACGTACCGATATTATTGGCTTTGCCATCTATGGTTTCCACACTTTGATAAAATTCAATGAGTTTTTGATTTTTTACTTTTTGAAGCTCTCTTTCTGTTACGCCTTCTTTTTGGATTTTTTCTATTTCTGCTAAGATTCCTTTTTCTACTTCTTCGGGGCTTACTCCATTGGCAGCTATGGCATAAAAAGTAAATAAATTAGGGTCAAAGCTGTTGCCTTGATATGCAAATACATTGGTAGCTAACTCTTGGTCATAGACCAGTGATTTGGTGAGCCGAGCAGAATTACCAGAAGAAAGTAAATTACTCAATAACTCAAGGGCATAGTAATCTTCGTGCTTCGTTTCGGGAGTATGATAGGAAAGCATCACATTGGGCGAAGAAATTTCTTTATAAACTACCAGTCTTTTTTCACCATTTTGCTCAGGTTCTATGGTGCGTACAGCAGGAGGAGGAGTTTGAGCAGGAATAGGCTCAAAATACTTCTGTGCTAAGGTTTTTACTTGGTCTAGTTTAACATCTCCTACAATGACCACTACGGCATTATTAGGGGCATAGTAAGTCTTGAAATACTCTTCAAGGTCTTTTTTTGTCCAGCTTTTGATGTCAGACTCATAACCAATGACAGGCCATTTGTAAGGATGTGCAAAAAAAGCTACTGACTCTACTTGCTCTGCCAAAAAGCGAAAATTGCTATTTTCAAGCCCTGTGCTTCTCTCCGAAAGAACTACACCCCTTTCGCTTTCCACCATTTTTTCATCTATATCAAGATGCCCGATGCGGTCTGCTTCTAGCTCAAACATCACTTCTAAAGCACTGCTCGGAAACCAATCTGTATAGACTGTTACATCTGCCGTAGTGTAGGCATTGTTAGAACCTCCGTTGGCTTCCATCACTCGGTCAAATTCTTTGGGACCATATTTTTTAGCTCCATTGAACATCATGTGTTCAAAAAAGTGAGATAGCCCTGTAATGCCAGGTACTTCATTGCGTGAACCTACTTTCCAGAAGAGGTACATATTGGCATTGGGGATAGAGTGGTCTTCTAAAACCAAAATCTTCATGCCATTTTTGAGGGTAAAGGTTTTTACATCTTCTGCTTTGTTTTGGGCAAAGCCTGCATAAAAACCACCCAATAGTAGTAATGTGATTAAAAAATGTTTTTTCATGGATAATATTATTTAATGATGGCTACCAAATTAAATAATTCTAGACAAAAATCATTGGTTTAGGGAGTTTTTCAAGAGAGATAAGAGTTTATATCTCTTGTACGATAAGTTTTTGCTATGAGCTAAATCCTTTCACTCCTCGATGAGGGATTTCAGATATTCTTCACTGTAATTTATATCAAACTCTACCCATAACGGGAGGTGATCACTCATTTGAAAGGTTTTCCATTCATTGAATTTTTTGTTGTAGGTTACCTCATCAAAAGCTTTTTTATTGACTTTCATTACATTTGAAAAATCTTCATAGTATAATTCTTTTTCGTCTTCATGATAGATAGTCTCATAAAGATCAAATACGCCTGCATTTCCAGAGAATTTCACTTTGTTTTTCCCTTCTTTATAGACGATTTGGTCATAGAATTTATCTTTTTTTAGATTACTTCCTGTTCTCTTTACGAGAGCTTCGGGTATTTTAAATCCTCCTTTAAGCAGTGCTTCCATCGTTCTGTCTTGATAATCAAGGATATTAAAATCTCCTAGTAAGATAAAATTTTCATCTTCTTTTTTGGAGCGATTTTTAAAGAATAGAGAGAGATTTTCGATTTCTTCTATTCTCCGCTCAAATTTTTCTCCTGAGTCTTCTCCATAATAAATATGGACAGTACAAAGATTAAACTTGAACCAACCTGCCTGAAATGAAACCAAATAAGGAGTTCTAGCAAACTGAGGCACTGGTTTGGTAGGAGTAGTAGGCAAGACGATTTCACCCGCAATATTTCTAAACAATACTTTCTTTTGGTCATATATAAACGCCATTCTCTCGCCATTTCCTCCACGCCCTTCTGTGATGTCTGTCAAAAAATAATTATAGTCAGGGCCTAAGATTCTCATGACTTTCTTAAAAGCAGTCAAATCTTGGTTGATTTCTTGAAGGGCAATAATATCAAAGGATGAGATGATTTCTGCCAAATAATAAATAGATTCTGTAGTGCGTGGACCATTCTTTTTATTATTAGAGTCAAACTCTCTGATATTAAAAGTAGCTAGTAGTAACTTATCTTCTCTGGTCTTTGATGGAATACTAGACTGAATAGACTTTCGCAGTGCTAAAATCTTAGTGGCGATGTGTGAGAGTTTGGCTTGTGGATTCTTGTAGTTATTTCCCTGAAAAATCTCATTTTTTAAATTGTTGTAAAATGGCATATTTGTAATATTGAATGTCTTTATTATTAATGTGAACATTTTGAGGAGGTAATATAAGCCTTTATTTTTATTTGTCTTTCGAAAGATATCAGATTCAAGAAATAAAGCCAGTGTTTTTAATATTCAAGTCTTCCCTTAATCTATCAAGAGGATTTTGTGATTTGATTGAAATTGTTAAAAAAAAACTAAATTCGCTTTTTGAATGCCAAAATTAATTTAAATGAAAGCGATATGTTTACTCACAAAAGCCAAATAAGGGTGCGTTATGCCGAAACCGACCAAATGGGATATGTTTATTATGGTAATTATGCGATGTATTATGAAGTAGCCCGTGTAGAAGCATTTCGTTTTTTGGGGTTTCCCTACAGAGATTTAGAAGAAAAGCAAGGCATTATGATGCCAGTGCTAGATATGCAAACACGCTATTTACAGCCTGCACTGTATGATGATTTACTGACAGTTCACCTCACTATCA
>JBBRUH010000414.1:0-4968 GCA_038248005.1 Cytophagales bacterium
ACCATCAAACCGTGGCGATACAACCCTATCCTTGCCGAAAATTTAGCTCCTTTGACTGGACCCTTGAGTGAAACCGTCTTTCGCCAAAAGGCTTCTGCTTTGTATAAAATGCCTTTTCATCATTATCATGTCTCCTCTCCGATGGATGTTCCTCCTTTTGAAAATGCTAAAAGACGAATAGAAAACTGGAAACTTGACCATGTACTTTGGCAAGATCCTTTACCTGGACTATATGTCTATGCCCAAGATTTTGAGATAAAAGGAAAAAAACAGCAAAGAATCGGATTTATTGCCAGTTTGAAATTAGAAGAATATGCCAATCAGGTTGTCTTTCCACATGAGCTAACCATCCCACAAGCCGTAGAATATCGCTCACAACTCTTAGAAGCGACACAAATGCACACTTTGCCTACACATGGGTATTATACTGAACCCAAGCAAAGCATTGAAAAGTTTATGAGGGAGAGCCTGCTTAATCCTATCTATGATTTGCTAGATACAGAAGGAGTTAGGCATAGAATGAGTGTAATTCAGGATAAAAAAGTAATTCACACTTTTCAAAACACTTTAAAAGACAATAAAGTCTGGATAGCAGACGGGCATCACCGCTATGAAAGTTCACTAAGACATAGAAATCGCCGTCGCATCCAAGAAAATGCTCAAGATGCCGAGCAAGCTTGGCAATATCATTTAATGTGGTTCACCAATACAGCTTCTAGTGATTTGGGAATATTGCCTACACATCGTATTTTACACTCTTTACAAGATTTTGAAGAAGAAACTTTCTTAGAAAAACTCTCTATTAACTTTGAAATAAAGGAGTTAAAAAACAGCCAAAACTTAGAGGTAGCCGAAGAAGCACCTGCTTGGACGTATCATCTATTATTTAAGAGTAAACATTATCAAATTACACTCAAGAAAAATCATCTTGAAGATTTTGTAGGAGGACTTGCCCCTCAGGTCAAAGCATTGGAAGTGAGCGTATTACATCACTTTATTTTAGAAAAAGCCTTGGGTTTAATCGGAGATACACAGTTTGCACACTTAGATTTTGTACATGATGCCCAGCAATGCTTGAATGAAGTCAAAAAACCAAAAGTTAATTTTGCAATCTTAACAAGAGCTGTTTCTCTTAAAGAGATAGAAAGTATTTGCTTTGAAGGACACACTATGCCTATCAAGAGTACTTATTTTTATCCTAAGGTATTGGGTGGATTGCTTTTTAGTTCTCTGTTAGATAGTGAATTTGAAAGAATTGGTTAAGTGAGTTATGAGTTTGTAATAATTTGATAATGAGTGTTTTACTTATATTAAAAATCATTCTAATACCTTCAATGACACAAAAAACCGAAGAGTTTGCATTCAGCAAATTCTTCGGTTTTAAAATAAAAAATAATTTACAAGTAATGCTTCAAAGAGGAATTCGCTTTGAGCCTAGCGTATAGACTTGCGTGTTTACTCATCTTTTTAATATTTTGGGTAAATCATAATATAGTAAAGTATTTTAGACCTAAGTAGATGGTCAAAATTAGTTTGCACTTTGATATTTTCATAAAATCCTGATTGTCATCATTTTAACAGAAAAACTCATCATTTATAATTCATTACTTATAAATTACCTGAATGTTGTTTTCTAAGCTTGCTATGATGATAACCAAAGCTAAAATAAATCACCAAACCTACCAACATCCAGATTCCAAATCCTACCCAGTTGTGAACGCCTAGCTCAGTCATTAGATAAAAATTAGTCAATACACCCATAATCGGGATAAGTGAGAGTTTTTTGGTGAAACAGTAATAACTAATCAATACAGCTGAGATATTGAATATCCAAAGTGGAAGTCTATGGAAGAAACTCATCCAAAGACCTTCTCCCATATCTTTAAAAGTAATGAAGGCTATCATGTTTTCTTTGTCATATACATACGCCATCACCAATGCAAAAAGTAGCAATGCAGGTACAATAAATTGACTATTGATATAAGGCACTTTAAAGCGAGCAGAGCTATCATGGTCTGGAGATGTTTCTAAAAATAAAACACCTGCTGAGACTATCGCAAAAGCAAACAATGTCCCGATACTTGTCAAATCAGTTACCTCAGTAAGATTCAGCACCAATGCAGGAATCGCAACCAATAATCCAGTCGCAATCGTAGCAATATAGGGCGTTTTAAAACGTGGGTGAATTTTAGAAAAAGACTTAGGCAGCAATCCATCACGGCTCATCGTCATTAAGATACGTGGTTGCCCTAGTTGAAATACTAGGAACACACTCGTCATCGCTACAATGGCACTCAAAGCAATAATTCCAGCCATAAAGTGAAGGTCAATTTGCTCAAATACATACGCCAACGGATCACCTACTGCAAGGGTCTTATAACTAACCATCCCCGTAAGTACCAAAGCAATCATGATATACAATACAGTACAGATTACAAGGGCATAGATCATCGCTCTAGGTAAATCTTTTTGAGGATTTTCGCATTCTTCGGCAGTGGTAGAGATAGCATCAAAACCAATATATGCAAAAAACACTGCAGAAACCCCTTGCATTACACCTGTGATTCCATTGGGTGCAAAGGGAGACCAGTTTTCGGGTTGCACATAAAAAGCACCTACCACGATGACCATGATTACTACGGCAATCTTAAGCAACACCATGATATTCCCTACATTTTTAGATTCTTTGATGCCGATATAGACCAAACTCGTAATCAACACTGTGATAATCAAGGCTGGAAAATCGGCTATTAAGCGAAACCCTCCTCCTAAGCTCGGAGCATTTTGCCAAGCAGCAAAGGTTTCTTGTTCGGTTCGTGTAAGGGTGGAAAGTTCTATCCCTGAGGCTATTTTGGCACTTACAGCCTCAAACCCTCTAGAAGCAGAGAGATAATCCATGGTGAGATATTCGGGTATGTTTAGCCCCAGCCCTGATAAAAAGCCTGTGAAATAATCTGACCAAGAGATGGCTACAGCTATGTTTCCTATTGAGTACTCCATCACCAAAGCCCAGCCTAAAATCCAAGCCATCAGCTCCCCAAAGGTAGTGTAAGCATAGGTATAGGCACTGCCACTAATCGGAATGGTAGAAGCAAACTCTGCATAACACAATGCCGAAAATAAGCAAGCAATGGCTGTAAATACAAATAAAAAGACAACTGCTGGACCTCCATTAAAAGAAGCATTGCCAATAGTACTAAATATCCCTGCCCCAATAATGGCTGCAATGCCAAGAGAAACAAGGTCTCTTAGTTTAAGATTTTTGTGAAGACTTGAGCCTTCTGCTTCGTTGCTCTTGATTTCATCCAAAATCTGACCAACATTCTTTTTGCGAAATAGTGAATTCAAGTGTAAAGTGAGATTAGTGTATTGCTAAATTTAAGATTGCAAATTACATGAAATCATTTAATTAAGAACATAGCCCTCTTATTTTCTTGAAAATTTCTATCTATCCCTAAGATTTATTACCTTTAAGTTTTACAAACGAAAATAAAAAACATGAAAAATATTACTTCTTCTATATTTATTCTACTTCTAAGTATGTGCATATATGCACAGGCACAAGAGATGGGTACACCCCAAAACTTCACTTTAGAGAAACCTTCTGATTATGCTCAATATGAACCTTATATCATAGAAGCAGCTCATTGGTTAGAATCTACGCCTCTCAATGAACAGGTAAAAAAACGCAAAGCCATCCAGAGTTTTATTCAAAAATGGACTGTTGGAAGTTCGTCAGTACAAGTGAATAAGCAAGCTTTTGTAGATATTTTCACGAAGGCGAATCCAGATTTATCTTCTGTCTTTTTGGCTGCTTGGGCAAGACATCAACTCCAAAACCCAGATGAAAAAGATACTATCAAGCTGCATAGTATTGGGCTAGAATCAATGAATAAAGTCTATCAGTTAGGAGGAGGAGAAGAGGATAGATTTTTTATTAAGCTCAATAATATCATCGCAGCAGGTGAACTCCCTACTTGGGTAGGTCATCAGCTCAATCAGTAGCTTTCTATACTAAAAAGTACATAACTTCAAAAAACACCATTTTTTATCTAACCAAAATGTGTTTTTTGAAGTTAAAAGTATATACTTAACTCAAACTTTACAAGAATGCTCTACAAATCTACTTATCTACTTCTACTTAATTTATGTCTTATCCTTTCTTGTTTTTCAACCCAAAATGCTTTTTCTCAAGCTATCATCCCTCCACTTAATCTGTCTTATCCACAACTAAAACACAATCATCAAGCCCAAGACTCTTGGAAATCTCAAGCAAATCAAAAAAATGAATCCGAAGATTTAGAAAAATTTACCAAAAATAAAGAAATTCCTCAAGAACTCAAAAGTGAGATTTTAGAAGCTCTCTCTTATTATCCTGAATTAGAAAACACTCAAATAGACTTTATATTTTGTGATAATATCAAAGGTTCAGTGATGCAAGCCCAGCCTAAAGTCAAGACGATGTGGTTTCGGAATAAAAACAAAAGAGGCTACAAAGTAAAAATAAGCAGACATCTACACCTCAGCGACAGAGAAATGAAAGTAGAGGATGTTCCTTATAATGTCTTAATAGGTTGGTTAGGACATGAACTAGGGCATGTTATGGATTATCGCAATCGCAGTAATTTTGCTATGGCTTGTTTTGGTGTAAATTATGTCTGCTCAAAAAGATTTTTGAGAAAAGCCGAGCGTAATGCCGATAAATATGCCATCTCACACGGTCTTTCAGAAAATATCATAGAAACGAAGCACTTTATCTTAGACCACGCCAAATTCCCAAAAGCCTACAAAGAAAAAATCAGAAACCTCTATATGTCTCCAGAAGATGTCATAGCTACTTCCGAAGAAGAAGAGTAGGTTATTGGTAAGATTAAAAATCTTTTGTTCTTAGGTCTGGATTTCAAATCCAAACCAACAGATTATTGGTAAGATTAAAAATCTTTTGTTCTTAGGTCTGGATTTCAAATC
>JBBRUH010000415.1:0-4967 GCA_038248005.1 Cytophagales bacterium
AAGTAGGCTATAACAATGTGGGAACGGTGGAGTTTTTGGTAGATAAAAACCATCAGCCTTTTTTTATAGAAGTAAATCCACGCATCCAAGTAGAGCATACCATCACAGAGGAAATAACAGGCATTGATATTGTCCGTTCGCAGATTCTGATAGCAAAGGGACATAAACTTGCAGACAAAGAAATTTTCTTGCGTTGGCAAGGAGATGTACGCTGTCAAGGCTATGCTATTCAGTGCCGAATCACTACCGAAGACCCCGAAAATAAATTTAAACCTGATTATGGCACTATCAATGCCTACCGCAATGCAGCAGGTTTTGGTATTAGGTTAGATGCAGGAAGTGCCTACAATGGTGCTACAATTTCCCCTTTCTTTGATTCATTGCTCGTCAAAGTTACCTCTCGTGGGCGAACTCTTTTAGGAGCAAGTGAGCGACTATACCGTGCCTTAGAAGAGTTTAGAATTAGAGGTGTCAAGACCAATATTGGCTTTTTACTCAATGTAATCTCACATCCTGTCTTTAATACAGGCAATGCCACGGTGAAATTTATAGAAAATCACCCTGAGCTTTTTGATGTACCCAAGAGACTGAATCGTGCTTCTCGCACACTCAAATACCTAGGCGATGTAATCGTAAATGGCAGCCCTGATGTACGGTTTATAGACAAAACCAAAAAATTTAGATATGCTACTGTGCCTACCTTTGGGCGGTTCAATAATTTCCCGAAAGGCACTAAAGATATGCTCACAGAGTTAGGAAGAGATAAATTTATAGATTGGGTCAAAAAAGAAAAACCCATTCAATACACAGATACTACTTTCAGAGATGCACACCAGTCATTACTTGCTACTCGTGTGAGGAGTATAGATATGCTACGTGTCGCCAAAAGCTATGCTCAAAACCACCCAGAGATATTTTCTATGGAAGTATGGGGAGGAGCTACCTTTGATGTTTGTATGCGTTTTTTGAAAGAAAATCCTTGGGGACGCTTGCAAGCCATTCGCCAAAGAGTGCCCAATATCCTACTTCAGATGCTTCTCAGAGGCTCTAATGCCGTAGGGTATAAGGCATATCCCGATAATTTGATTGAGAAATTTATCGAGAAATCTTGGGAAAATGGCATTGACATCTTCCGTATTTTTGACTCACTTAACTGGGTAGAAAATATGAAAGTAAGCATCCGTACAGTTCGTGAACGCACTGAAGGAATTGCAGAAGCGGCTATTAGTTACACAGGAGACATCCTAAATCCTGAAAATAAAAAATATACCCTTCAATACTACCTAGACCTAGCCAAGCAATTAGAAGACGAGGGGGCACACATGTTGGCTATCAAAGATATGGCAGGACTTCTTAAGCCGTATTCAGCAGAAGTATTAATCAAAGAATTGAAAAAAAGCATAGACATTCCGATTCATTTACATACCCATGATACCTCTTCGGTGCAGTCAGCCACTTATCTCAAAGCCATAGAAGCAGGGGTAGATATTATAGATGTAGCCCTCAGTTCTATGTCAGGGCTTACTTCACAGCCTAATTTTAATTCTATCGTAGCCTTTATGCAAGGGCATGAGCGAGAGAATCCTGTTGATTTGTCTTCCTTGAATCAATTTGCTAATTTTTGGGAGATTATTCGAGAGTATTACTATCCGTTTGAGTCTGGCTTAAAGGCAGGTACGGCAGAAGTCTATACCCATGAAATACCAGGAGGGCAGTATTCTAATCTTCGCCCACAGGCAGATTCTATGGGGCTTACTGATAAGTTTGAAGATATTAAGCGAAACTATACCATTGCGAATCGTATGTTTGGCGACATCGTCAAAGTAACTCCTAGCTCTAAAGTAGTAGGAGATTTTGCAATGTTTATGACGAGCAATGACCTCACCGAAGAGGATATTTTACAGCGTGGACACACACTTTCTTTTCCAGAATCAGTCATCAATTTTTTCAAAGGCGATTTAGGGCAACCTTATGGAGGGTTTCCAGAAGAGCTTCAAAAAATCATCCTCAAAGATGCCAAACCCATACAAGGAAGAGCGAATCAACACCTTGCCCCTGTAGATTTTGAGAAGGAGTTTCCCGCATTTCAGCAAAAATTTGGGAAAGATTATAAGCTAGAAGATTTTCTCTCTTATCAGCTTTATCCTAAAGTATTTGAAGATTTTCATAATTTCATTCAAGATTTTGGAGATGTATCTTTTATCCCTACTACAGCCTTTTTCTATGGATTAAAAGTAGGAGAAGAGATTTTAGTGCGTTTGGATGAGGGTAAGACACTGATTATCAAGCTTCTATTTATACTAGAGCCTGATGAAAATGGCTACCGTACAGTTACTTTTGAACTTAATGGGCAAGTCAGACAACTCAAAGTAGAAGACCATGCTGCTACCGTTAAAAAAATAAGTAATCGCAAAGCTACTCCAGGCAATGACAAAGAAATCGGTTCGCCTCTACCAGGCAAACTATCCGAAGTAATGGTCAAAGTAGGAGACAAGGTCAAAGAAAATACGCCTTTGTTTGTGGTAGAAGCCATGAAAATGGAATCAACCATCACTGCAAACCAAACTGGTAAAGTAAAATCAGTAGTGCTTGAAGGTGGTGGAATGGTACAACAGGATGATTTGGTAATAGAACTGGAGTAAGGGATTGAGTTAATTAAGAGATTAGGCGAGTGAGAGATTGAGTTAAATTGAATAAGAACTTCTCGCTTCTCACTCCTCATTCATCCCAAACTAAACCACTAAAAAGATGAAATTAAATTCTAATGCAGGTGAAGTAGAAATCATTCCTATTCAGACTGGGACAGTCGCTGTCAAACAAAGGTTCAGAGATGCTCGCTTTAAAAACTCTATACTGGGAAAGCTAGATTTTTTGATGAATAAAGATTTTACAGAGCAAATGCCTATATGGGTCTGGGTGGTGAAGCATCCAGAAGGGATTTTTGTGATAGATACAGGTGAAAATGCCCATGTAAATGACAAAACCTACTTTGACAAAGCGGGTGCTTTCACAAAATGGGTCAATAAATCTCAGTTTAATTTTGAAGTAACTCATAATGAAGAAATAGGAGTACAACTCAAAAGACTAGGCATTGATAATCAACAAATTAAACAAGTCATCATCACTCATTTGCATATAGATCATTTTGATGGCTTGCATGACTTTGAAGGTGTGGAGGTTTTGGTGCATGACATTGAATGGAAAAATCCTAACTTCGCCATTCCCTCACTCTATCCTGAGTGGTTTAAGCCAAGTCTTATCAGCACCAACAAGAGTGTAGAGGCGGGCTTTAATGCGTATCCACTTACAGAAAGTAATGATTTATTTGTGATTCATACACCAGGTCATACTACGGGACACTGCTCTATTTTGCTCAAAGGAACAGATTTTTCGGTGATTTTTGCAGGGGATGCAGTTTATTATCAGCAGCAACTCAGAGACGAGACCTTTTCGGGAGGAATACAAAACTTCAAAGTAGCAGGCAAAACCTATCATACTTTGAGAGAATATATGTCAAAACAACCTACTATTTTTTTGCCAAGCCATGACAAAAATGCTGAACGGAGATTGGAGAATTTAGAAATGTATCATTAGTTAGGGAGCATTGAAAAAATAATCTATCTATAAAATTATTTCTAAAAAACTCAGAGCAAGAGAATAGTTCTAAATTAGGTGAACTCTGGATTAGATAAGTTATTGGAAACATTTCCATATATACCATTGACAAGGTCTTATTTTCTTTGAAGATAGACCATTGTCAAGGTAAAAATCATTATTTGAACAAGAAACAGAATACGATACAAAAGGATGCCAGAGGCATCTTACGTTTACAGAAAGACAATCAAGATAGCTAGTGCGTCCCCTTTTGGGGTCGTACCACATCCTCTTATTATTTTCTATAAACGTTGTATTCCTACTGAATAAAATAGTCCAAACCGAGAGCAGGGTCTAGTTTTATCAAAAGGCTAATCCCTAGTTCATGTTAAATTGGGTATATTACTAATTGAATAGTTCCTTACCAAAGACTCCGAAATGAAGCCTTTGGTTTGTATTAGATTTAATAATTATTCTTTAATAAAAGGATAGTCAGTTTGCATATACACATCTTCAAAAGCCTCATGTGCCTCAGGATATGGAGAGTCTTCGGCAAAATCAACAGATTCTTGTACTTGTGCTTTGATTTCGTCATCTATAGCCTTTAACTCTTCTTCTGTAGCAAATTTCTTAGAAATAATCGTTTGCTTCACTTGCTCAATAGAATCAAGAGACTTGTAATGCTCTAGCTCTTCTTTGGTGCGATACTTAGCAGGGTCAGACATAGAGTGTCCTTTAAAACGATAAGTCTTAAACTCTAATAAAGTAGGGCCATCTCCTTTTCTAGCTCGCTCAGCAGCACGGCTTACAGCTTCGTGTACGTTTTCTACATTCATGGCATCTACTCCTTCTGAAGGCATATCATAGGCTTCACCCAATTGATGCAGTTCAGTTACGTTAGAAGTACGTTGCACAGAAGTTCCCATTGCATAGCCATTATTTTCTATTACATAAATGACAGGAAGTTTCCAAGTCATGGCGATATTAAGAGCCTCGTGAAAAGCCCCTTGTCTAACAGCACCATCTCCCATATAACAGATGGACTACCTCTACTGCCGCGCCTGAATTGGAGCTGAGCAAACTAACGCCTGAGCAAGTGTTGGAAGCTGCCCGCATATTTATGCAGGAAAGCAGCGACACACAATTTAAAACCGCATTGGCAAGAATTGTAGAGCGCAAACGCCTGCCACACAAGCGCAATGGTTTTACACAAAAAGCAAAGATTGGCGGACAAACCGTATTTGTGCGCACCGGAGAATACGAAGACGGAACATTAGGCGAAATCTTTATTGACATGCACAAAGAGGGCGCATCATTCCGCTCGCTGATGAACTGCTTTGCCATCTCTGTTTCTATAGGTTTGCAATACGGTG
>JBBRUH010000416.1:0-4962 GCA_038248005.1 Cytophagales bacterium
TACAAAACTAAATTACTTTCTCCTATTCTCCAAATCTTATAACAAAAAAAAATTGAATTAACCTCTTCTCTCTTTTGCTATCCCCCTATCCTCTGATTGGGAGTGCAAACTTAGACCCTTTTTATGCAACTTCCTAATCGACTACCAATATTTTTTAATTAGTTAACTTTGTATTACCATATAATATATCGCATAAAAGAATTAACGAATATTGATATGGAATCATCTACGGATTATGACATACATTTAAGAGATAATACAGAGCATTATGACAAATTTAATTTTTTCCGTTTTATTTCTTAAAAATGAAATATGGTTGAAAATTTCTTTAATACTCTTAACTTTGTTGTCAATATTTGAGTACTTAAATACATCTATTTTATGCTTAAATCCGTTCTTACTCTGTAAAATTAACAAACATCATCATCGAAACTTTGTGTATGGATAATATCAAATACCCCCATTTAGTAATTTTAATGCTATTCTTTATATTTAATCAAAATATGAGTGTCGCTCAGGAGATACTTAAACGAGAAAAAATATATACTCTAAACTCAAATGAAGTCGTAGCTTACGAAGAAAACTCTCTAGGTTTATACCAAGATGAGTTAGGTTATATTATGGTAACAGCTGATGTGAAGCAATTTAGTCGTAGTTATCATATCAAAGGCAAAATATATGGGCCTTTTGATAGACGTATTGTGGAGAAGCCTGTATTTAACTTAAGCAGCTGGGGGTTTATAGATTCTAAGGATGAAACGAGCTATGTCGTATTTAATGGAGAAGAAATCGGTGTCCATAAAGACCCTCTTTATCCTGTAGGTTTAAAGGTATCAAGTCAAGCTTGGTCTTATGTATTGATTGATCAGTTAGAGGGAACTACTCGTGTGGTCATTAATGGAAAGGACTATGGACCTTACTCTTCATTGCATAATTATTATCTGAGTGATGATGGAACTCGCTGGGCTATTATATATAGTGACTCTCCTGATGATTACTATATCTTATTTAATAATGGCAAAAAAACGGGTCCTTATAAAAGAATTATCAATTTTGAGTTTTTGGCTGGTAAGGGAAACCGCTGGGTGCTAACTGCTGAGATGAAGGGGGTAGTTCCTAAAAAAATCAATGGAAGAGAGCTTCCACTATTCACTGTATTTACTAACTCTGGTGAGATAGGAACTTTTGAACAAGAAATACCTGGTAATGCTGATTATGATTATAGACAGCTTTATACACAAGGAGCTAATTATGGTCAGACTGTAGCTCAAGACCAGAAGATTTACTTTATTGCAAATGATGAACTCTATGGCTCTTATAATGCTGTGGTGCAAGCTATAGATATGGGTGATGAATATAATAAATTTAATTATGTAGATCCTACTACACGCACCCTACACTTTAAGGGTGATGGTATATTTTCTCGCAATGTCAAAGACTATTATGTGAGTAAGAGTCGTAAGAGTGTGGCTGTCATTAAGAAAGCAGGAATAGCTAAAGACTCTTTATATATGAATGATAAATACTTTAAGGGTATTTATAATAATATTATGTATCTTAAATTTGCTCCTGAAAGTGAAGAGTGGTGTTTATTGAGTGATAATAGTAATGGTACTTATACATTACATTTTTCGGATGGACGTACTTTCGGACCTTTTAATGTGAATACTTTTCAAGGTACTCCTGGAGTATTATTAGGAAAAAATGCTAAAAACTGGGCTTTCTATTATGTGGAGGCTCAAAATAACACCAAGCGTCTTCTGGTAAACAATCAGGAACGTAAGGAAGATTTTATGGGAGGAATAGCATTGGTAAAAGAAGATGGACAGGAATATTTCTCTTGGTTTAGCATGGAGGGGCAGACTGTGTATCTTAATAAATTACTTTTAGAGTAGCTGTCTTTCTTAAATGAGATGAGTTATAAGTTATGGGTTATGAGTTTGTAATAATCTGATAATAAGTTCCTTGCATACACTAAATCGGACAATTATTCTGAAACTATTCTTAAATAAGTCCTCTTGATTTGAACTCGAGGTATTTATTAAGTGTGCCTACGGTCAGGTTTTGAGGTGAGGTAAGTAAGGTATGGATTCCGAATCTGTTAAGTTCTTTTACAATCATCTTTTTTTCATGTGCAAAATCTTCTGCAATAGTTTGAATATAGATATCTTCCGTATTGTTTGTAGGTTGGTGAAGAAGCTGGTTTAGTTCGGTATTTTCAAAGATAACCAATAAGATAAGGTGATGTCTTGCCATTTGTCTTAAATAAGGTAATTGACGACTAAGAGAAGATTCTGCCTCAAAATTAGTAAAAAGAATCAGGAGACTTCTTTGCTTAATCTGAGTTCGCACTTGAATGGCTAATTGAGAAAAATCTGATTCTGTAAAACGAGTACGTTCACGATAGAGTAATTCTAAGATACTCTGACGCTGAGCAGCAGTCCCTCTTGCAGGCAATCTTGCTCCTATTTCATGGTCAAACATTAGAAGACCTGCTTTGTCTTGTTTTAAAAGAGCTATGTTAAGCAGAACTAATGAAGCATTGATGGCATAATCTAAGAGACTCAAGCCTTCAAATGGCATTTTCATAGATCGTCCTTTATCTATCAAACAATAAATTGCTTGTGATTTTTCATCTTGATATTGATTCACCATTAAATTGACTCTCCGAGCAGTGGCTTTCCAATTGATACTCCTGACATCATCTCCTCTTACATATTCTTTAACTTGCTCAAATTCCATATTATGACCAATTTTACGAATTTTTTTAATGCCTATTTCAGTCAGTCTATTAGAAATAGCAAGAAATTCATATTGACGCATCTGTAAGAATGAAGGATAAACAGCTATCTTTTGAGATTTAGATAGACAAAATCTACGCATTATTAAACCTAATCCTGTTCGGACAAATACATTTATAACTCCAAAATAATATTCTCCTCGCTCTGTGGGACGCAGCTGATAGGTAATATTCTTTTTTTGGGAAGGAGAGAGTTTGGTATAAAATAATAAATCTCTTTTTTGAAACTGTGTGGGTATCTCATCTATAATTTCTACAAATACCTCAAATGAGTATTTATTTACTAAAGCTAATTGTACCTCATTCAAATCACCATTAGAAAATTTTTCAGAGAGAATTCTATCTCCTTCCATTCCTTTGGTATTATAATAAAGTAACCCAACGTCTAATAAAAAAAGTAAGCCCAACATGCTCAATGCAATCTGAGCAACAGGGAATAACCAATTAAAAGCAAAACTGAACACAAAAATAGATACTAAACCAAATAGGGCAAAGTACAATCTATTTCTGAGATATAAAGAAAACTTAAACTTCATTAGCGTGGTACTTCTACAGTTTGTGAGATTTGGTCTATAACTTGTTTTAGTTGCAAGCCTTCCATTTCTTTTTCTGGTGTAAGCAAAAGACGATGGACTAATACTGGATAAGCCATTTCTCGAATATCTTCTGGAGTTACAAAATCTCTACCTTTAATAGCGGCATAAGCCTTAGAAGCTTTTAGGATAGACAAAGAAGCACGAGGAGAAGCCCCTAAATAAAGTGCTTGGTGTCTCCGTGTTTGGTGGACTATCTCTGCAATGTATCTTATTAGACTATTCTCGATATGAATATGTTGTATTTGATTTCGATAGAGTGCTATTTCTTTAGCTGTCAATAAAGGTTGAATCTGTGCTACTTGAGACTTACTCTTAAAACCTTGAGCTCTTTCTATAATTTGCACTTCTTCCTCAAGTGATGGATATTCTACTTCTACTTTAAATAAAAAGCGATCTAGTTGAGCTTCTGGTAATCGATAAGTGCCTTCTTGTTCAATAGGATTTTGAGTAGCAAGCACCATAAAAGGAGGAGACATTGGATAAGTAACTCCATCAATCGTAACTTGTTTTTCTTCCATAACCTCAAACAAAGCAGATTGAGTTTTGGCTGGTGCTCTATTAATTTCATCTATTAAGATAAGATTAGAGAAAATAGGCCCTTTTTTAAATTCAAACTCAGTTGTCTTTGCATTAAATACAGAAGTGCCTAATACATCTGCTGGCATCAAATCAGGAGTAAACTGAAGCCGTGAAAAGCCTACTGAGATGACCTTAGCGATGAGCTTGGCTGTCAAAGTCTTAGCAACACCAGGCATTCCTTCTATCAATACATGCCCATCTGCAAGAATGGCAACGATTAATAAATCAATCATTTTTTCTTGTCCTACGATGACTTGCCCTATTTCTTGGCGAATTTTTTCTACTGATTCGTGCAGTTGGCTTAAATCTATGCGATTTTCAAACATAAAAGTTTATTGAATTGAACAGTATATACCTGCTAAGTTAAGAGCAAACAACTAGGAATACAAAATTTATTTTCAGTAGGAAAGCCAGTTAGCTTTATTATTAAGAAAAATATCAGAAGGTATCTCAAACCAAATCACTTTATGAAAAGCCATTCCTATAATTAATTCACAGTCTTTTGTGCCCAGAAAATGAATTAACTCCTATTTTTATTTACTCCATATTGGCAAATTAATTATGTTATTTCTAAAAGAGCCCTCCTCAATTTGAATAATAACACAATTTTTTTCGGCATAATGCAAACTTGTTTTCTGAAAATTGTATTTTAAAACAAAAGCTCATCAAAAATACTACATTGATATTTCTGTATCTAGGAATTTAATGTTATTTAAGGCGTTTAAGTTGTAATTAAGGGATTCTAAATCCTATCTTTATTTTTTAATCTTCAGTGAAAACGTCTGATTTAATAGCACAGTATCAGTTTTGATTAGGCTATAGCCAATATCAATATCATATAAATCCATTTGTCATGAAATGTTTATCTATATTACTCCTTGTTTTCTTAATTCCTTTGTATTCTATACAAGCACAGAAACTTACAAAAGCTGAAAAAAAGGTTTATCGACAGCGAGGGATAGAGCTAAAAAAAGAATTCAAAAAAAA
>JBBRUH010000417.1:0-4938 GCA_038248005.1 Cytophagales bacterium
AATATCTCATCAATGGAGAAATAAAACACTGGGAGGGTGCCATCAATGATGTCTATTCGCCTGTATTTACCAAACAAAGTGATGGAAGTCTGCAACAAAAACATATAGGAAGTAGCCCTTTACTCACAAGCAAAGAAGCTCTTATAGCTTTGGATGGTGCGGCACAAGCCTATCAACAAGGGCTAGGTGCTTGGCCTACAATGCCAGTAAGCCAGAGGATCACTCACGTAGAGCATTTTATAGAAAAAATGCAAGCCCAACGCCAAGAGGTAGTGAAACTACTGATGTGGGAGATAGGCAAAAATCTTAAAGACTCCGAAAAAGAATTTGACCGTACTGTAGATTATATCAAAGATACTATCGCACAGCTTAAAGAAATAGACAGAGATTCTTCAAGATTTGAGATAGAAAGTGGCATCATCGCTCAGATTAGGAGAGTGCCTTTTGGGATTTCACTTTGCATGGGACCATATAATTACCCTCTTAATGAAACCTTTACTACGCTTATTCCTGCCTTGATTATGGGCAATACGGTTATCTTTAAGCCAGCAAAATACGGCGTATTGCTGATTCGCCCTTTGCTCAAAGCTTTCCAAGAGTGTTTTCCTCCAGGTGTTATTAATATTATCTATGGCAGAGGAAGAGATACCGTAGGGGCGATTATGGAAACAGGTCAGCTTAATGTATTTGTCTTCATAGGTACAAATAAAGGAGCCAATGACCTTAAAAAAATGCACCCTAAGCCTCACATGCTTCGCTCAGTATTGGGCTTAGATGCCAAAAACCCTGCGATTGTCTTGCCTAGTGCCAATATTGACCTTGCCGTAGAAGAGTGTACTTTGGGAAGTCTTTCATTTAACGGGCAGCGTTGTACTGCCTTGAAGATTATTTGGGTTCATCGCAGTATAGTAGATGAATTTTTAGAAAAATTTTCAGCCAAAATAGCCACTCTTAAAGCTGGGATGCCTTGGGACGCTGGTGTGAGTCTTACGCCACTGCCTGAGCCTGGTAAAACAGATTATCTTACTGAACTGGTGCAAGATGCAGAGAAATATGGTGCAAAAGTGATGAATCCACAAGGAGGCGAGGTACATGAAACTTACTTTCACCCTGCAGTAGTCTATCCTGTCAATGAGCAAATGAAGCTTTGGCGTGAAGAACAGTTTGGACCAGTAGTGCCAGTAGTAGCTTTTGAAGATACAGATGAAGTGCTTAGATATGTAGTAGAATCTAACTTTGGTCAGCAAGCAAGCGTTTTTGGAGAAAACTCGCAAGAGATAGCCAAAATAGTAGATGTACTTTCCAATCAAGTAAGCCGTATTAATCTCAATGCTCAATGCCAAAGGGGACCTGATATTTTTCCTTTTAATGGGCGTAAAGATTCTGCCGAAGGAACTCTCTCTGTCAAAGATGCCTTGAAGGTATTTTCTATCCGAACAATGGTGGCTACCAAAGACAATCCACAAAACAGAGAAATTGTACAAAAAATCATTAATGACCACGAGTCTGATTTTCTGTCAAGAGATTTCTTGTTTTAGATAAAACCCTGATTTCTTAAATATATCCCCTTTTCCTTTTTTAAGGAGAAGGGGGATGTTTATTTTTCTAACATTGCCAGAAGGCTTTCTCCAGCTGTAACCTTGTCACCGATTTTTACTTTGATATCACTCCCAATAGGTAAAAAAACATCTACCCTAGAACCAAACTTAATAAAACCTAACTCTGTGCCTTGTTTTACCTCTTGCCCTTCTGTAAGGTAACAACAAATACGCCTTGCTACTGCTCCTGCTATCTGCCGAATTAAGATAGGAATACCCAAGGGATTCTCTACCACGATGGTATTGCGTTCATTAAGTTCGCTTGACTTGGGATGCCAAGCCACTAAGTATTTGCCAGAATGATACCGATAATAAAGCACCTTGCCACTGACAGGATGTCGGTTGGCATGCACATTCAGTGGCGACATAAAAATAGAAATCTGTATTCTTGCCGAGTCTAAATATTCTTTTTCCTGTGTTTCTTCTATCACTACTACTTTGCCATCAGCAGGCGAAAAAATAGCATTTTGATTGATAGGCGTGTTGCGGTTAGGGTTTCTGAAAAACTGAAGCACAAAGCCATAGAAGCCTAGACTTGCTATCAAAAGCAAATAAGCAAGCCACTGAATAGGCAAGAAATAAAATAACAATGCATTAACTATCAATAAACCTACAAAAAGGTAAATCAAAATTAAATGCCCTTCACGGTGTATATATGCCATAATGTTAAGAGAGAGATGAATAATAAGTGATTGGTTATTAGCCATAAAGTTATGAGAATGAGTAACTTACTTAGCGTAAATATGAACTTTATTTTTAATTCTTTACTAAGTAAACAGAAAAACTCAGACACAAAATTAATTATTTAAAATCAACATCAATAGCCTAAGTCTCCCAAATAAACAGTATTTTAGGAATATTTGGTAATAATTTTGCAATGTATCTATCAAATGATACAATTATGAAACACTTATTATTTTTTATATGTATGCTAGGTTTTTTGATGCCTCAATTAGCCCAAGCCCAATGCGGACAACTTGACAGTCTCTACCGTATCTTGCGTGTAGCCAAAAAAGACGTGGATAAAGTAAATACACTCAATGCCCTAGCAGATGAGCTAGTCAATTTTGGCAGAGCAGGGCAAGCTACGTTTTACACCAAACAAGCCCTCCGAATCGCTGAAAATGCAGGATATGACAAAGGAATCGCTGATGCACTCACCCGAGTAGCTTTGCTAGACTACGATGACTTAGACAAACTGAGCAAGTCTGTGGCAGATTTTGAAAAAGCACTATCTATCTATGAGGAACTAGGCGATGAAGAACAAATGGTAAAAACCCTCGGCGTAATCGCTAACTTTCACTATAAAGCTCTGGATGAAGGAAGTCACAGAAAAGCCCTAGAATATTATAAGCAAGTCGCAGCACTTCAAAACAAACTCGAGCATAAAAAAGAAGAAGCAGAAGCCTACGAAGCCATGGGGACACTCTACGGAAGACTATACCAAGACCCCGAAGCACTCAAAGCCTACGAACAAGCCCATACAATAAAACTCAAACTTGGCATAGCTACACCTACCAACGAACGCTTGCTTGCCAAATACCAAAGATTAAATGAACTTGAAAGCCACATCCAATCAAGCAATACCGTCAGGCTTGCCACTGGTTTTGGAATAGCCATTGCAGTCCTATTAATCTTGCTGCTTACTTTTTTGGTACAACGCAACCGAGCTTTGCAGCTTATCAAAGAGCATAACCCTGAATTACTTGCCAAAAAGCCACAATCAGCCTCGGCTCATTCTGCCTAAAAATCTTAGATAGCTTTTGGCTACTGACCTAAAAGGCATGACACTCTGATAGTAACACAGAGTATCATGCCTTTTTTTCTTGTGCTTTAGTCAGATGCTTCTGGTTCTAAAAACTGAGAAAATCTGATAGGAAGTCTTTGTATCTATACAGATGAATAAAATCACGAATATTCCCTAATCAACCAAATACACATCTTTACTGATTTTGCTGTTTTGATGTGTGAGGTGTTGGGGGGAATAGCCCTAAACTTTTTACGAAAACATCACACATTTTTGTAAATTGCGTACCTTGCACAGTAAAATTGCATACTATTAGACAAAAAAGGGATGGGGTCGCTTTTTTGTCGGATATACTCGAGCGACCCCATCCCTTGAATCGTATTTTTAATGAAATGTCTAGTAGTATGGTAAAATTGATAAAAAGCTAAAGCAATTTATGAACCTAGATACGCTTAAACAAATCAACCAAATCATAAAGCGAGATAGCAAAGACACTACCTATAAGTTTGCTCTTTTGCGTGGTACGATTGAAGTCATAGAAGATAAAACGCCTTATGCCAATATCTCAAAAGAGCAGGTAAGTTTGCCTCTAGGCTTGCTAGTTTTTAAGTGGATTATCTACTATTATCCCATCATAGAAGCCGAACTTCCTCAAAAAAGTGGTGATGATGTATATGGCAAATCATTGGCTTTTAGGGCTTTATTTAAGGAAATCACTGGCTTTTATGCCGATAAAAATGGCTTATCTGCTTTTCATAATGATTTTATGAAAGGCAGAATAGATAATCAAATTGTGGATAAGGTTTTTCAGCTTTGTAAAGTTATCCAGAAAACCATCACGACTATGCCTATGAAATACATTGGCTATTCTATTTTTAAAGACCATTACAAGATTTTCAAACCTATCAAAACCAACAAGCAAATCAGTAAACCTAAGGCATTAGATTTACAGTTCTTGTTAGAAAACTTCGGTGAGTTTACGATTCCCTTTGATTATTACCTTGCCTTTGAATATCTCGGAAGCTTTATCACAGGGTCTAATGCCATTCTATTGGCTTGGGCAGAATTTACACACGACAAAAGTAAAGGTACAATCCCCATTAATACTGCCTTAGAAGAAATCTTAAAAAGCCCTGTAATCAAAAGAGAAGTTACGATTTCTAATTCTGCTTTCAGAAATTTACGAGCAGAGCAAGGTGGTTTAGAGTGTGTTTGGTCTGGCAAAACCATCACTACTGATTTGAATATAGAACACATGATTCCTTTTGCCATCTGGAAAAACAATGACCTTTGGAATCTTCTGCCTGCTACGGCTACTGCCAATAGCAAGAAAAATGACAAAATCCCAAGTGAAAAATTGCTCAATACAAGAAAAGAGTGTATTATTGGGTATTGGCAATATATTTACAAACAAAATATCAAGGTCTTTGAGCGTGAATTAAGAATTAGTCTGCTTAATCAAAAGATTATACAGCTTAGTAATTGGGAAAATATTGCTTTTGATACTTTTAAAGAAAAATGTAAATACCTTATAGACATTAGAGGTTTTGAAGAATGGAATCATCATTAAATCCCTACTCACATCTTACAGCT
>JBBRUH010000418.1:0-4899 GCA_038248005.1 Cytophagales bacterium
CACGCCTACTCCTGACATCAGATTATGAAGGTTTGAAGGAGCATTGAGCAGGTTTTGTCCTCCTCCTGAGATTTGTACGGCTATTTCTACACCGAAACTTCCATACAGAATAGCTCCATAGAGCAAACCTATCAAGCTATAAATCAAAAAATAAATATAAGTAGCTAGTCTTTTGAGCCTATAGCGTAATTCAAAAAGAAATATATCTTTAAACATGGGTTATTAAGTTAATGGTTTAATGAGTTACTTGGTAATTAGGTTGATTGGTCATTGGGTTATTAGGTCATAGAGTTTGGGTCATAGGGTCATTAGTCATTGTGTTATTAGGTCTTTCAAACCTTCACTAAATTAATCCTTCAAACTTTCACTAAATCAACCATTCAAACCTTCGCTAAATCAATCCCTCACTCAGCTACCTCTAAATTTCTATCAGCCTCTTTGATGGCATTAAAATACACATCTTCCAAATCAGGCTCAGAAGCCTCAAAAGTGCTATCAGGTTGTAATTCTGCATATACCTTGATAATGACCTTGCCACTGCCTGCAAAAAGACGTGAAGAAACTACATTGTATTTCTTCTGGTGGTTAGGAAGTTCTGTTTTATTAATGGCTTTTTTCCATACTTTTCCTGTTGCATCTTCTATGATGTCAGCAGGATTGCCATTAAGCAATACCTCTCCTCGATGTATGATTGCCATTTGATTACAGAGATTGCTCACGTCTTCTACGATGTGTGTGGAGAGAATCACGACTATATTTTCACCTACTTCGCTCAATAAATTATGAAAACGGTTACGCTCTGCGGGGTCAAGACCTGCTGTAGGCTCATCCACAATCAATAACTGAGGATTACCAAGCAATGCCTGAGCAATGCCAAAACGCTGTTTCATACCTCCAGAATAGCCCCCAAGATTACGTTTGCGTACTTTGTAAAGGTTAGTCTGCTCGAGCAATGCCTTGACAATGGCTTTACGCTCCTTGCTATTATGAATGCCTTTGAGCGTAGCAAAGTGGTCTAGCATTTCTTCTGCATTCATCTTAGGATACACCCCAAATTCTTGTGGGAGATAGCCTAGAATCTGACGTACAGTGTGCTTTTCTGTAAGTATATTGATATTAGAACCTTGCCCTGTAACAAACTGTACAGAGCCTTTATCTGCTTCTTGCAGGGTAGCAAGTGTACGCATGAGAGAGGATTTACCAGCACCATTGGGCCCTAATAACCCAAACATACCTGGCTTGAGTTCTAAGTTTACATCTGAGAGTGCCTTAGTACCATTAGGATAAGTTTTAGAGAGGTTTTTTATGGAAAGTTGCATATATCTTAATTGAGTTTTGAAATAGGTAGATGTTTGTGTTCCAAAATTACAAATTTTAATAAATCTACTTCCTAAAAAATAAAAATACCTCGTCAAAAGATTTTTTTGTCTTCAAAAATAATGCATTAAGATGTCATTAAAAAAGGGTAGACTTTCTTTTATCCTTTTTTAATCCATCATTTTATGAAAAGTATGTTACCAGCGTATCAATGCCGATGCCCACGTAAAGCCACTTCCAAAAGCAGCTAAACAAACAAGATCTCCTGATTTAAGCCTGTCTGCTTCCCACAGTTCGCTTAAGCAAATCGGGATAGTAGCCGCCGTAGTATTGCCATATTTTTGAATATTATTATACACTCTATCTTCTGGGAGTTCCATTTTTTGACGTACAGCTTCTGAGATTCTGAGGTTAGCTTGGTGAGGCACGAGCATATTGATATCTTCTCTTTGAAGATTATTTGCGTCCAAAGCTTCATCTATCACTTCTACAAAGCGATGCACTGCATGTTTAAATACAGCACTGCCTTTCATATAAGGCAAATGTCTGCCTTCTTCTACTATTTTGGGCGACATACGGTCTTTAAGATTACTACCAGGATGCTCCAAAAATAAATCTTCTGCATATTCTCCCTGCGAATGTAGGTGAGTAGAGAGAATTCTATGATTTTCATCCAAAGTATGTTGCACTACGGCAGCCCCAGCCCCATCACCAAAAAGCACTGCAAAATCACGGTTTCGATTACTAGTTTCTAGTATATTAGACTGAATCTCTGCACCTACTACCAGAATATTGCGATACATGCCTGATTTGATAAACTGATCTGCAATGGATAATCCATAAATAAATCCACTACATTGAGTACGGACATCCAATGCACCGATTTCTCTAAAAGGTAATTCTCTTTGAAGTAAAACTCCAGAGCCAGGGAAATTATAATCAGGGCTAAGGGTTGAAAAAATAATAAAGTCAATGTCTTTGGCTTCAAGGTTAGCACGCTCCAAAGCAATTTTAGCGGCTCTTGCTCCCATTTTGGAAACGGTATCTTTCCCTTCTGTATAAAAGCGACGCTCTTGAATGCCTGAGCGAGTGCGTATCCACTCATCGCTGGTATCCATTATCTTTTCTAAATCTTGGTTTGTAACTATGGTATCGGGTACGTAAAAACCCAAACCTGTAATTTGTGAGTAGTTCATAAGCTTGCAATCAATAAATCTTTTGCAAAGAAAATAATTTCTAAGCAGAAAAGAGTAGAACTTATGAAGGTATCTCTCAGTAATTTACTGACCATTAGTCATTTACAAGAATAATTTTCTTTTCTGATTGAAAAAAGGAAATCTTCTGTTTTTGATAATCTAACTAACAGCCATATTTAAAATCATCAAAAACATGATTCAAATCAAAGAAACCTTGTGTAGATTGATAGGTAGTAAAAAGAGTAGAAAAATCTTGGTGATAAATCTCAGAGAGAGATTCTAACATTTTGGCTTTGATGGTGGGGCGGCGATCAAAAACATTAAAAATATTTACTTGTGGTAGCACATAAACCTCACTTTCATTAGAAGTTACTATAGCGGTATAAACTCTTTTGGCTTTATTAATCAAAGCACTATTACCAATCACAGCGGGTGCATCAACGGTTGCTATTGGCTCAAATCTTTCACCTATGTCTAGTTTAAAGGTAATCTCACCATTTTTAATCAGGTAAAGAGCCTGACTAGGATCATTTCTAAAAAAAATCACTTCATTTTTTGTGTATTTTCTTAGATATAAAAAAGGTAAAAACAGAAGTAGTTCTTTCTTATTAAGCTCCTCAAATAATTTATTACAGGTCAAAAAAGTAAAATACTCTAGTTCTGATTTAGTATAAGTACGCTTAAAAGGATTTATCATAAGTGATAAGTTATAAATAATGAGTAATGAGTTATCTTATTAAGGTTTTGATAATCAGTTTTTATGATAATATTAAAGTGCAAACTAATTGTAACCATCTACTTAGTAGAAATTTCTATTTTATGAGGTGTTACTTTTTTGTCCAAAATTATTGCTTTTCTACCAATAAAATTCTTTTTGTGGTAGAAGTTATTTTATAACGGTTATCTGGGCGGTATCCGATAAGCCCTACTATATTTTGTTTGGTAGTAAGTTTCCACACCTTTTCTTTTAGAATCAGAGGTACTTTTAAATCAATCAAAAAATCACTCACCTTTTTTTTACCTGTCATTCCCAGAGGATAAAAATAATCTCCTTGTTGCCAAAGACTTAGTTCTAATGGAAAAGATAATTTCTCAAAATCTAGGGCCAATATATCTTTATTCTGAGGAATGCTAAAACCTTTATCTCGCTCTATGATGCTTACCCGAATACTAAACTCAGCAATCTCATAAACACTTTGCTTTGCCTCTATAAGATATTTCATTGCTTGATTACTAGACTTTTTAGTAATCAAAAAAAGGTTTCTATCTTTATTAAGAAGGTATTCATTGCTCAAAAATACTTTGCCAGACTCAGACTGATGTGCTTCCCAGATTTGCTTTGTCTGAGCATAATTAAACCCAAACTCTTTGAGCAGATATTCTAAATACAATACAGGTGCAGCAGTCTGAGCAAGCACTTCAATAGAAATCTCTGTATGTGTAGGGAAATAATGGAAAGCCTTTGCTTTCAATAATTCAAATTGCTCTTGCAGAATTGCATTGGAATAACGGATTCTTTCTATTGTATCCAAAAAAGTGTGTTCCAGACTAGGGTTAATTTTTTTAAGCTTTGGAATCACTTCGTGTCGTAGATAATTTCGCTGATAGGTGCTTTCTTGATTAGAAGCATCTTCACGCCAAGTAAGTTGATTCTTTTGAGCATAATTTTCTATCTCATCTCTTGATGCAAAAAGCAAAGGACGAATAATGTGGGCATTTATAAGTGGAATCCCCACCAAGCCAGCCAAACCAGTACCTTTGGTAAGGTGTAACAGAACCGTCTCAATAGAATCATTAAGATGATGTGCAGTAGCTAGTTTTGAAAAGCCTTCTGTATTTAATAACTCTTCAAACCAAGCATAACGCAGCTCACGAGCAGCCATTTGAGTAGAGAGTTGGTGAGTCTGACTGAATACCTTGGCATCTACGCTTTTAAGGAAAAAAGGCACTTGATATTCTTCAGCAAGCTGTTTTACAAATTGAGCATCTCCTTCTGAGGCTTCGCCACGAAGCTGAAAATTAACATGAGCCACTCCAAAGTTAAATCCTGCTTCTTTGAACAATGTCATCATTACCACTGAATCTAATCCTCCACTTACTGCAAGCAAGATACGCTCATCAGGTGCGAACAAGCTTTGATTCTTAACAAATTCTTTAAATTGGTTCTGCATAATAGTGGGCAAGGTTTATTACCTTTGCACTTCGATTTTTGTTAAACTTTGTTAAAGAAGGACTACTTCAGCAACCATTTTGGTTTTTTGATTGTCATTCAAGCAAATAAAACGATTTTTTATAAATCCAATGCCTAAATATTTTATCACATATACGTCTGTTATATTCATTTTTCTTAGCCTTTGCTTGGGTTTAGTAAATCCATTACAAGCAC
>JBBRUH010000419.1:0-4898 GCA_038248005.1 Cytophagales bacterium
ATCAAAATTTTAATTGATTTACATCAATTTTTCATTTGGGAATCTTGGAATGATAAGCTAATATAAAAGCTTTCGTTAGCAATTTCCTATGTTTTCTATGTGTCTATGTGGTTATAAAAAAAGCTAAAGTGTTGGTAGTCTGTATGTAACAACTCTAATATTTTAATAGCTAACAATCATTGGTTTATTTTTAGCATTTTACTAAGAAGTATTAAAAAAAAAGATAGAAGAAAAGGATTATTTAAAATCCTTCTCTCTATCCTCTTTTTAATTAAATTGTGTCTTTACAGAATATCTTAGGAGCAGTAATTAAATAAAGTGTTCATTTAGTTTAAATAAAACATTCATTATCAGATTATTACAAACTCATCACTCATAACTTATAACTTATCTCTCACTTATCGTGTATTCTCTTACTGTTTTACCAATTTGGTTTCATAACGATGTAAAGCATTTTTAGCGTGTAAAATATACAAACCACTTGGCAAATAAGTCAGCTTTTGATTTATCTGAGCTTCTAGGTCTGCTATTTTTCCACTTGCTGAGAAAATTATTTTACCACTTTCGCTTATGAGCTGTAGCTCTATCTGTTCTTGCTCAGGAAGACGGATGTGGATGCTCTCAGTAGTAGGATTAGGGTAGATATCAAGTCTAAGGGCTTTGCTTTCTTCTGCCACAAATACTATTTGGCTATGGGTAGAAGGTCTGTTTTGCTCTATAAATTTTAACCTGTAATAAGCCGCTCTCTCTGCATCCCAATCCATAAAACTATATTCATTGGGAGAGCCATCATTGGCTTGCAAATCTACCTGCCCTATGGTCTGAAAAACCTGGCCTTCTGCACTTTTCTGTATCTCATAATGAGTAATATCACTCTCTAGTAAAGTTCTCCAAGTGAGCTTAATGTTTTGTGCATCTCTGCGTTCAGCTTCAAAGGAAAGCAACGTAATAGGTAAAGGCATACTTATATCTCCTGCTGTCCATTCCGAAAACTGAGGAATGGCTTCTAGGGTAATTTGGTTATTTGCGGTATTTCTCAGTACGCCTGTTTTAGCATCCCAGTTAGTGCCACTGTAGCGATAAAGAACGAGACTACCTTCTAAAATGGCAGCAAGTTCGGTATCAAAATAATTAAAGACCAATGTAGCCGCTAAATCAGTAGCAGCCCCAGCAGGTGAGATAACATAATATCGCTCAATGCCTAGATTGACATTTCCTCGTCTAGTGTGTCCTCTACGGATGGTAATCCCAGCCAAGCCTGGTTTGGTAGGGATGGTAATATTTGCTCCTAGATTAGCAATGTTTAACCCTGCATTTAAGAAATTATTTCCACCTGTTCTCACTGCCACTACTGAGCCTGTATTGCCCGTGATTCTACTCGTCTCAGATTCATTGCTAAGAGAGCCTGTAGTGCCTAAGTCTATGATTCGTCCATTCAATTGAAGATTTCCTTGCACAAAGCTAATTATCCCATTTACTTCTGCATTGGCTAACAAGCGTATATTTTGAGGATTATTGACCGTTAAATTCTGAAACCTAGTGATGCTCGCTGGGACTTGTTGCAAAGTAACACCACTAAAAATTACTGTGCCATTGACGGTGATAGTTCCTTGATTGGTAATTGTTCCTGCAAGGTCTAAAACGCCTGCAGGGGCGATGATAAGTGATGCACCATTTTGGAGAGTAATATTCCTTACCAATGCAGTAGTATTATCTATCACTGGATCATTAGTTACATTCGGAATCAAAACATCCACGTCTAAGCCAGTCGGAATCACATTGGGACTCCAATTGAGGGCATCTTGCCAAACAGTACTTTGGTTGCCTGTCCAGACAAAAGGAACTATAAAATTATCTGCACTTGTAGCTGTACCTCCAGCAGTAGTTACTGAAATTAATCCTGTGACGGTATTTGGTACAATAGCCGTAATTCGTCCATTATTGATTACTGTAAAAGTAGCAGCTTCTCCATTAAATGTTACAGTGGTAGCATTCGTAAAGTTACCTCCTAATATAGTTACTTCACTTCCCACTGCGGCACTCATCGGTGTAAAACTGCTAATTACTGGGGGAGGTGGAGGAATCACCGTGAAATCTGTGGCAGTGCTTACTGAACCAGCGTTGGTGATCAATGTGATAGGCCCTGTGGTAGCTCCTACTGGCACTACTGCACTGATGAGATTATTAGTAATAGTTGTATTGGTAGCCAACACATTATCAAAAAATCTCACCTCTGTAGTAGTAGCCAGATTGTTGCCGCTGATGCTGACTACTGTACCTATCACTCCCTGTGGTGGTGTAAAACTCAAAATAGTAGGCAATGGAGGTGTAACCGTAAAGTTTTCAGTAGCTGTACCTCCTGGGGTAGTAACACTGATTAAACCTGAAGTAGCTCCCATAGGAACGGTTACAGTAATAGTGGTAGCATTTACGACTGTAAAAGTGAGTGCATTCGTACCATTGAAATTAATGCTTGTTTCCCCTGCTAAGAAGCTAGTGCCTGTAATCGTGATGACACTTCCTACAATCCCAGCAGTTGGACTTACATTGCTAATGGTAGGTGGTGCGATAAACTCAAAATTATTTATACTAGTGGCAGTTTGTCCACCTACTGTGATGCTGATAGTACCTGTGCTTGTGCCAGCAGCTACTACAGCCGTAATTCTTGTAGGGCTTACTATATTAAAGCTCGTGGCAGTTGTTCCATTAAAATTCACTGCAGTTGCTCCCGTAAAATTAGCCCCTTCTATGGTAACAGTCGTTCCTGTTGTTCCTCTGATAGGTGTAAAACTTACGATACTTGGTCTTACCGTTAGAGTAGCCGCAGAAGTAACCGTTCCTCCTACCCCTACTACTGTAATCTGTCCTGTGTTTACATTGGCAGGAAGGTTAAAAGTAATCGTAGTGCCATCTAGACTCACATTAAAATCAAAAATAGAAATGCCATTGATGGTAAGTTCGGATGCATCTATAAAATTAGTGCCTGTAATCGTAACCAATGAGCCTAAGACAGCTTCTGGCCCAGGATTTACTGCTATGCTACTAATAGTAGGTGTATTGACAAAAGTAAAATCATCTTCACTAGTAGCTACTCCATCATTGGTATTGATAATGATTTCACCTGTTGCTCCTGCACCTATGGTCAGTCTTACCGAAGTGGAATTGATAGGATTAAAAGAAGTATTGACACCTCCTACATTAATAAAATTAATATTGCTTAGATTAGTACCATATACAGTTACCTCCGTACCTGTGCCTCCTTCAATAGGTAAGAATGCCGAAATAGTAGGAATTACTGTAAATACGGGCCCTGTTGCAGTTCCACCAGGAGTGCTTACGCTTATAGTTCCTGTAGTAGCATCTGCTGGCACATAGGCTATCATGGTTTGGGCATCTATCACCGCAAAAGTAGCAAATGCACCATTAAACTGAACATCTTGTACTTCTATAAAATTAGTCCCTGTAATGGTAATAGGCTCAGCAAATATTCCTGTGGTAGGGTTAATATTTGTAATGGTAGGAGTAGGTAAAATAGTAAAATTATCTATGCTACTATAATCATTACCATCACCCGCTGTGATAGCAATCGGGGCTGCCCCTTCTGGCGTACCAACTGCGACTGTAGCTCGGATAGTAGTACCATTTTCTACCGTAAAAGTACTGGCTGCTACTCCACCAAACCTAACTGAGGTAGTACCCAATAAATTAGTCCCTTGTATGATTACTTCTGTGCCTATGCTTCCAAATAAAGGATTAAAGCCAGAAATGCTAGGGGTTACTACAAAATCATCTATGCTTATGGCTGTGCCTCCGCCTGTGCTAACTGTAATCTTACCTGTTGTGGCATTGATAGGGACGATTGCTTCTATAGTTTCACTGTCAATAACCGTAAAGTTAGCGGCAAAAACATCATTAAAAAGCACCTCTGTAGTACCTCTAAAGCCCGTACCAATGATAGTAACCACCGTGGCAGCTGTACCTGTAGTGGGTGTAAAACTGCTAATAGTAGGCAATGGAATCACCACTACAAAATCATCTTCACTATAGCCAGTCCCAAAAGAAGTACTCACACTGATTTGACCTGTAGTAGCAAAATCTGGAACGACTACTTCTATGGTTTGGTCATCTAGTACTGTAAAATTGATAGCAAAATTAAAATTAAAGGCAACTGCTGTAGCCCCTGTAAATCCAAATCCAGTAATAGTTACTGTACTTCCTAAGTTACCAGTAATAGGATTAAAACTTAAGATTACAGGTGCATCATTAAAGACAGCTCCGAACTCATACGCACCAATGTCTCGCCCATTGACTGGTAATAAGCCTCTCTGGTCTGTAGTTGTACCTGAAGTAGCTGCATCAATAGCAATGCTATTTTCTTGCAAAGCTACAGTTTGAGTAAAGCCACCATTCAATGCTAGAGGTGAAAGAAGTGGATTTTCAATAGGTACTAAACGCCCTGGAATCACTAAATCAGTAGTACCGTTCCATCTGTTTTCAGGAAATTGAATGTTGGTAGTTCCTGTAAAAGTAGCAGAACCTGCCACTTGATGTCCTTCCCATTCAAAATCAGAGGTATTATCAGAAAAAATAGTATTGGTAATATTAACAGTATTATCAGCACCACCAAACAAAGCTCCAGCAAAGTGTGCTGAGGTATTGCGTGAGAAGGTATTGTTATTCAACAAGAAATTACCTCCGTATCCAGCACTTGATAAGGCAACTGCTCCTCCTAATGAGCCTCCAGAGCGTAGCACTTTATTGCCATCAAAGGTACAGTTCTCAATGCGTGCACCACCACCAGTGATTGTCCAGATAGCTCCCCCTTGTCTTTGAACACGATTATTTGAAAAGGTAGAATTAGTAATGATGAAGTTTTCCGTAGGGTCATTGCTATTACC
>JBBRUH010000420.1:0-4886 GCA_038248005.1 Cytophagales bacterium
AGGATTAGGAGGATTGGAGGATTAACAGGATTTTATTCTTGGAATTACTAAAAATCACAAGCCCTAGTCTAAACATCTTGACCCACAATAGCAAACTTTACGAATCATTTAAACTCAAATATAAAATAAATTTCTATCAGTCCTTTTTGACCTTCACTAAATCAGTCCTTCATCTCCTCTTCACTCAAATATTTCAAAATACCTACTTTATAAGCCTGAGCTACTTCATAGACACGGCTAGGAATTTTCTGTCCTTTGTATTCAAAATCTCTTTTATTAAGTCTAATCACCTCTTGTGCATTGTCCTGATACAGTGGCTCGAGATAAGTCATCGTACCTAGTAATTTTCTTGCTAAGGTCAGATTACGAAAATAAACTCCTTGAGCCTCACTAGGCAAGCAATAATCTTTTAAGAAAAACTGGTCATTAGAAGCTGAAATAGGTTTGATGTTTAGACTATCTTCAAGAGACTGTAGCACAGTTTTGCCAAAATCTACCGAGTTTTCTAAATCCTGAGTAAGTAGAAAACGCAAAAGATGAAATCTTGCTTCTGTTTTGTCAAGCTCTCCTTTCATATAAGCACCTCCTGCGAAGGTCATGCTGTTGTTCTGAGGCGTGGGTTTGTCCCATTTGGTATTGGTAGCATTTACATTATAGTGAATCACTAAGCTAAGATGTGGGCGGAAAGCATTCATTTTTTCTGCCCTTTGCTCAAATTCTGACCTGCGAAAATGCTGAAAGAAAGCCTGCTGAGGAGTAAGTTTGGCATTATTCGTATTACCTAAGTCTTTTTGAGTTTGGATAAATCTTTTGTACCAATCCATATAAGTCTCATTAAAAGCAGTATATCTAAAATCATCTCTGCTCATCAGCACCTTTGCTCCTAGTTTTTCTAGTTCATCTCCTAAGATACGGCTCGTAAACCAAGCCAACTCAGATTCAAAAAAGCGAATTTTTGTACCATCTGCTAAGTCCATTTTGATATATTTCCCTTCCATAAGAGCAGTTTTCATATCTTCTGCAAAATGACCAGGGTCTAGTGCGATGCGGAAGCCTTGCAAAGGGAGTGGGTTATTTGTCTGTATTTTAGGAGAATCTTGCAAGAGACTATCAGGGATTTGCATATCCTTTGTGGGCTTAAATGGGTAAATCTGCTGTTCAAATAAAGGAGCTTTTTGTAAAAAATTTTGATATTGAGGAAGTTCTTGCCAAAGAAGCACAAACTCTGCTTGTTTAGAATTAGGTGTAAAAATAGAAATCCCTAGTGAATCTACTTTGATTTGAGATTGAAGGCTTTTGTCTTTGAGGAGGACTTGACTAAGTTTTTTTTGAAAATAATTTTTTAAAGAATCAATCTGATTTTGAGCAAGATTGGAGGTTTGGCTTTGGCAATTAGTCATAGCAAGGCAGATGATTAGTAGCAAGCCAATCATCGGAAAAGAGAATTTTGTAAAGACTTTCATAGAATCCATCAATAAATAAACTATTTTTGAGCTTTTTAAGAAAAGACAAATATGGAACATTCTTTCCAAAAAATACTCATTATCCAGACAGCTTTTATTGGAGATGTCATCTTAGCTACTGCTTTGATAGAAAAAATCAAGGCTCATTTTTCAGAAGCAGAGATTGATTTTTTGCTACGCAAAGGCAATGAATCACTTCTTCTAGGGCATCCTAAGCTTCGGAATGTATTGATTTGGAATAAAAAAGAAGCCAAACAAAAAAATCTATATCGTCTTATTCAGCAAGTTCGCCAAGAAAACTATGATGTAGTCATCAATGTACAAAGACACCTTTCTACGGGTTTACTGACTGCTTTTTCGGGTGCAAAGATGAGCATAGGTTTTCAAAAAAACCCTCTTTCTTTTTTGTTTACTCGCCAAATAGCTCATCTTTTTGGAGATGGAACACACGAAGTAGAAAGAAACCAATCACTGATAAAAAGCTTCACCGATGACCAAGCAAGCAAGCCTAAACTCTACCCGAGTGAAGGAGATTTTGAGCAGGTAAGGCTTTATAAAAGAAATCGGTATGTGTGTATTGCTCCTGCTTCTGTATGGTTTACCAAGCAATATCCTCGTGAAAAATGGGCAGAACTCTGCAATCACCTTCCCAAAGAAACCACTATTTATTTATTAGGTGCTGCTTCTGACCAAGGTCTATGTGAATGGATTAAAACCAACTCAGAGCATCCAGATATACAAATCTTAGCAGGTAAAATCTCCTTATTAGCCTCTGCTGCTCTGATGAAAGATGCTGTCATGAACTATGTCAATGACTCTGCTCCGATGCACCTTGCTTCTGCCATGAATGCTCCTACTTCGGCTGTTTATTGCTCCACTGTGCCTGCTTTCGGTTATGGTCCTTTGGCAGATGAGAGCAAAATTATAGAAACAAGCGAGCCACTTCCCTGCCGCCCTTGTGGAAATCACGGAGCGAAAACTTGCCCAGAAGGTCATTTTAAATGTGCTATGGGCATCAAGGTAGAGGATTTTGATTTTTAGTATTGAATGTGCAAGATTTTAAAACACTTAATTTATTTTTACGAGTTCTTGTTGCATTTTAGCTTCCTGCTCTTCACGATGCTGCTTTTGTATTTGCTTGACAGTAAGTGTAGAGCCATCGTGGCTCCATCCTGGAGGGCCAAATGCGTACATAAATTTGTGGTACCAACTCTTTGATTTTTTCATATCATTCCATATATCTTTGTACTCATGGGTGAGAATAGTTATTGGATTATGAGAATTGGGAGCGTGTACTACCCCATATTTTATTTCTATATTTTCATCATACTCTGCCCAAGAACCGAATATTCTATCAAAAATATTAAGATAACCTCCGTGGTTTTTATCTAAATACTCTAAGTTTTGAGAGTGATGCACTTGATGTTGAGTATGTGTATTCACAAAATTTTCTAAGAAACCTAGCTTAGGTACATACTGTGTATGTAACTGAAATTGCCATAAAGCCTCTATTCCCATACAAACTACGACCATCGCAGGGTGAAAACCAATGGCAGAGAGCCACATATAGAAAAAAGGCTTGTAAAGAAGTGTAAACCAACCATTGCGAATACCTACGCTTAAGTTATAATGGTCAGAAGAGTGGTGAACAATGTGTGCCGCCCAGAAAAAGCGTACAGTATGATTGATTCGGTGAAACCAATAATAGCTAAAATCATCTAATAACTGGCAAATGATCCAAACATACCAAGCCCAACCAAAGGCTTCATATCCTAGAATATTGGTATGTACCCCATTGACTTCGGGGTTGAAGAGATTATACACCATTGTAAATATCACTATAGAAGAAATTATTTTGATAAAAGGGGCAATCAACATCGTACCTAAGCCCATAACGGCACTAGAAGTAAGGTCTTTCCAGCCATAGAGATTTTTTTGGTCGTCATCATGGTCGTGTGACTTGCTGTAGGCAAGTTCTAGGAGTATAAAGATTATAAAACACGGAACTCCATACACCAATGGGTTAGTAATATCCATATTAAAAAGTTTTAAAATTTTAGAATGAGAGAATTTTAACTATTTTTAGCTACAAACAAAAAATGATAAAGTTTTAAAAACAAGTAACAATTTTTTCAACTAATTTTTAATGATTTAGTTTTAATAAAAGTCTGTATTTACTAAAACATTTTTATTGTAGTCACCTATTATTTAGGTTGTTGTTATCACAAAACTAAACCTCAACTTGATAAATAGCAAAAAAACAATTAAATATTGGCAGATGATGAGTTTATACACAAATTTAAAAAAAGTATTTCATTCATTTTTAATGACTTTCAAAATCAACCTATCTAAATTATGCTGACTAATTCCGATTGTTTTTGCAAAAGTGAGGCATAAATTATATTCTCGCTCGTGAATCTTACGGTCTATCATCATCATGACCACAATATCTTCTAATTGGGTCAGTTTTTCTTGCTCAGTATCAGGGATGGTCATTTCTTGTTCAGCATTTCCAAACATAATCTCAGAAGCTTCACGAGAAGTAATACCCATTTGCTGTGCTACTTGTACCAAAAAAGAAGTTTCTTCATACGCTAATTTGCGGTCTGCTATTGCTGTGAGGTATAAATTTTTGAAGTAGTCAAGAGCTTTTTGGTGATGTACCATAATTAGTCCTATTAAATTAATCAAATTTTGTGTGTAAAAAGCTTACAATGAGTGATATAAGATTTAATATAAATAGATAATTGTCAAATTATCATGAGAATAGATTGGTTTTTAATACCATCTAACTATCAAAAACTGGGCAATATCACCCAAATCAAATTATAATTTTAAAACATCAAATTAACCTTAAAAAGTATTTCTTGCATTGGGTTTTAATTAATCTATTAAAGTAGAGCATTAGAATAATATTCTTATTTTTTATTCCTTATTCTTATATTTTATCTCCAAATATTTTTTAAAGAGATAAAAATAACTTACCTTGTATTCGCTGAGACATTCAAGTATGTACCTGTTTTGTGAAAATCATGAAGAAAGCAAAAACTAATCCTGAACAAGAGAAAAATTCCAGAGGAAATACTCACTTTTTAGAGAATCAAACCTCTAATCCTTTCTTAGAAGGCTTATCTAATGCCCAGAATAATCCTTTTTTGCCACCTAGTCAAGGAGTAAACCCATTACAGGCAAAAAGTTCTAATCCTTTCCAAACTAGCAATCTTACTTCTAACCCCTTCCAAACTACAACTTCTAACCCCTTTGCACCCATACAAGCAAAATCAGAAAATGCACCTATACAGATGCGTAAACCTGATGCTTCTCAGACTGTCCCTATCCAAATCCCCAATGTTCGAGAACTCACACTCTTAGAACGAGCAGTTTGGGAGGGTATTAAGGCAGGAGTTGGGGTTATATTTCCGA
>JBBRUH010000421.1:0-4885 GCA_038248005.1 Cytophagales bacterium
ATCATTCTAAGATTCTCAAATAAAAAATTGACATAAATAATTGAAAATAAAAAAGTAATAACTCTAATAACTCCAACTTTTTAAATCCTAGACTTTCCAATTCTCCAAGACTTGGAAAGTCTATCATTCCAAAACCTATTCTTCTGATTTCTGCTAAATAAATCTTAATTTTGTGGTGATAATTGAATACATGTGAAATCTATTGAACCTAAAAATATGAAAAAATTACGTACACTTTGGCACAAGCTTGAATCTGAAACAGAGATACAAGTCATAGACCAACGTCAGCTTCCTCACCAGTTTGTGAGTGAAGATTTGAGCACTGTAGAAGAAGTCTTTTATGCCATCCGTGAGATGGTGGTGCGTGGTGCACCTTTGATAGGAGCTACGGCGGCTTATGGTGTTTATTTTGCCTGCCTAGAAGCTGAAAAAGCTGCTCATCCTGAGACTCATTTTGAAGCCAGTATCCAGAAACTAAGAGAATCTCGCCCTACTGCGGTGAATCTATTTTGGGCAATTAACAGACAGTTAAAAGCCATCGAAGAAGGCAAAACTTGGGCAGAAAAAGCATCTCTAGCTCGTCAGTCAGCTGATAACATCGTGGAAGAAGATGTGGAGATTTGCCGAAAAATAGGAGTGCAAGGTTTGTCTATTATAGAAAATATTTACAAAAATAAAAACAAAGAAACCGTCAATATCCTCACACATTGCAATGCAGGTATGCTAGGCTGTATCGAGTGGGGAACTGCTACTTCACCTATTTATCAGGCACACCAAAAAGGAATTCCTGTGCATGTGTGGGTAGATGAAACTCGTCCTCGCAATCAAGGAGCAAGTCTTACGGCTTGGGAACTGAGCCAAGCAGGGATTTCGCACACGGTCATCGTGGATAATGCAGGAGGACACCTCATGCAACATGGTTTTGTGGATATGGCTATCGTGGGTACTGACCGCACTACTCGACAAGGAGATGTAGCCAACAAAATAGGTACTTACTTGAAAGCGTTGGCAGCCAAAGACAATAATATTCCTTTTTATGTAGCACTGCCTTCTACGACTATTGATTGGGAAATCAGAGATGGACTCAAAGAGATTCCGATAGAAGAACGCAGCGAAATGGAAGTGAAATTTATCTCAGGTTGGTCAGTAGAAAATCAAAAAATGCAGACAGTGAGGCTTACTCCTCCAGATAGCCCTGCGGCTAATTACGGGTTTGATGTTACACCTGCTCGCCTCATTACGGCTCTGATTACTGAGAGAGGTATTTGTGAAGCCAATGAAGAAGGAATGCTTTCTCTTTTTCCTGAAAGGGCAGTGCCAAATAGCAGCATCAAATAACAGTGGCATATTACAGACCTTCCAAGTTTTTTAGTGGAGATGCTTGATATTTAATAATATAGTTGAGAAAAGTCCTTGATAGATGTGGTACTTTTTCGAAAAGTGCCACGTCTTATTCAGGATTTCATCCTGGAATCTGTTATACTATGTAGCTCAAATAGCCTGAAAGGCTTGAACATCAGAACTCGGGGCATCACCCTAAGCTACTTTATAGTTATCTAAGCTTGCTTAAATATCTTCTCCAAAATATTTATCTCAGTCTGAGTGAGTGTCTGATGTCGGCGTTCCATCACACGAGCGGCTACTTCTAGTGCTTTTTCAAACTGAAAAGGTTGCAGGCTTTTGCTTCCACCCCAGCTAAAAGAAGGGATAAACTTAGGAGGAAATCCTTCTCCAAAAACATTAGAACTTACACCTACTACTGTGCCTGTATTAAACATGGTATTAATTCCTGCTTTGCTATGATCACCCATCATCAAACCTACAAACGTCTCTCCGCTATCTTGGTAGCCTTTCGTGTTATAATCCCAAATACGAACGGTACTGTAGTTGTTTTTGAGGTTAGAGGTATTGGTGCCTGCACCAAGGTTACACCAAGCACCTACTATTGAATTGCCTAAAAAACCATCATGTGCTTTATTACTGTAGCCAAAGAAAACCGAATTACTAATCTCTCCTCCTACTTTACAAAAAGGTCCAATGCTTGTATTTTGACGCATCTTCCCTCCTAGATTCACTACCGAACTTTCACCCAAAGCAAAGTTTCCTTGAATCATACTTCCCTCACTTACTTGGGCATTTTTACCTAGATAAATCACTCCATTTTCAGCATTTAATACGGCTGCTTTGATTTTTACACCCGCTTCCACAAAGATATTTTCTTTGCCATATACGGCAGTGTAAGGGTCTGTGATAGGTGCAGAGACTCGTCCTTTGGTTATTAGCTCAAAGTCTGCTTTGATTTGTCCGCCATTTAAACTGAAAATGTCTGTCAGTTTGGAGAGATGATGGACAGGTTCTGTATAAGATTTTTGTATCAAGAATAGAGGCAGATTTGACAAATCATTTGGAATAGATTTAGTCCGTAAGGCGATGATAAGTCCTTCTTTTTCTAAATAGTGATTCAAAGGTAAATCTTTGACAGCATCTACTAGATTTTGATCTGGTAAGATGGCACTATTAATACATAGATTATCCTGAGTAACTACTATGGGATATTTGACTTGAAGGTAATCAGCCGTATGGTAACTTACAGCACTTTGCATTCTTTTTTCCCATTTTTCTCTGAGGGTCAAGATACCTACTCTAAAATCTGAAATGGGACGCGTCAAACTCAAAGGCATCAAAGCTTGATGTGTATAGGGGAAATCAAAAAGGATTAAATTCATATTCAAATATATCAATCTTCTTTAAAAGTAAATAGCCTACTGAGTATAATCTCAATAGGCTATTTACTCAGAAAAACTTAGTCGTAGTTTTTAAAATATTACTTTTGTTCTTCTTGCTCTTCAGTACCTTTTTTCTTTCCAAAACGTCTGTTAAATTTCTCAACACGTCCAGCAGTATCTAAAAACATCTTCTTACCAGTATAAAATGGGTGAGATTCTGAGCTAACCTCTATTTTGATTACTGGATAAGTTTTGCCGTCTAGTTCTATAGTTTCACTAGTTTCAGCAGTAGAACGAGTAAGGAAAGAAATATCTGCGGAAGTATCTAAGAAAACTACTTCACGGTAATTAGGATGAATGTCTTTTTTCATGACTTTATTTGCTATATCTTTTTGATTGGATAACGACCCAAAAAATTAATTAAGGTGCAAAGCTAGTGATTTTTTGAGAATGTCCCAAAATCTAACTCAATTAAATTATGCTTGATTTACTTGGAGTTCAAACTGCAATTTGACCAAATGGTTGTAAATTCCTTTGTCTAACATCGTCAGTTCTTCGTGTGTGCCTTCTTCTAAAACCATCCCCTCACTGATGACATAGATTTTATCCACTTTGCGAATCGTAGCCAATCTATGGGCAATGATGATGGTGGTGCGGTCTTTCATCAGCAAATCTAATGCTTCTTGGACTAGTCTTTCAGAGTCAGCATCTAGTGAGCTGGTAGCTTCGTCTAATATCAAAATGCTCGGGTCTTTAAGAATGGCTCTTGCAATCGCAACTCTTTGCCTCTGCCCACCAGACAGCTTTACGCCTCGCTCCCCTACTAAGGTGTCTAACCCTTCAGGAAAAGTCTTGATAAACTCCCAAGCATTGGCTTTTTGAGCTGCAAGGATGATTTCATCCTCTTTGGCATTGGGTTTTCCATAAGCGATGTTCTCACGAATAGTTCCTCCAAAAAGAATCACTTCTTGTGGCACTACGCCTATATTTTGACGTAAGTGTGTGAGGTCATACTCAGTTAGGTTCTTTTGGTTGATAGAAATACTGCCATTTTGTAATTGATAATACCTGCTCAATAGCTGCACAATAGTAGATTTACCTGCTCCACTATGCCCTACTAGGGCTATCTTTTGTCCTGATTTGATTTGGATATTGAGTCCATTTAATACTTGAATATCAGGACGAGTAGGATAGGAAAATTTAACATCTTTAAAATAAATATCTCCTGTAATTTTAGAGAAATCTTGATTTTTAATAAGTTTAACATCCGTTTCTACTTCTGACTCTTCGTCCATAATTTCTAAGACACGTTCGGAAGCACCGATGGCTTTTTGTAGCTGACCATACAGTTCGCTTAAGCCTCCCATAGAACCTCCAATAAAAGCAGATAAGACTATGAAAGTAGTCAAATCACCTACTGACATTTCTTTGGCACTTACTAAACTTGCTCCATAAGCCAATACTAGCACCAATGCACCAAACAAAACAGCAATGACAAAGGAGGCAAATACCCCTCTAAATTTAGAAACTTTTAATGCTGTTTTGACCACTTCATTTAATGACTTTCGGTAGCGGGCTATCTCAAAAAGCTCATTGGTAAATGCTTTCACCGCCAATACTGATTGGAAAGTCTCTTCTACTATGATATTAGACTGTGCAAGGGCATCTTGTGATTGCTTGGCAAGCTTGCGAATAAAGCGACCAAATACAATGGCAGCTATCACCAAAATAGGGAAAGTACTGACCATAAACAGCGTCAGTTTGGTAGAAATCAAGAATAGATAAGTAGTCCCTAATAAAATGGTCATCACTTGTCTAAAAAACTCGGCTAGAGTAAAAGAAAAAGCTTCTTGAAGCTGCGTAACATCCGAAGTAATGCGGCTGTTGAGTTCTCCTACACGCTTTTGCTCAAAAAAACCAAGTGGTAGAGAGATAATCTTGGCATACAAAAAAGAGCGAATATCTGCCATTGCTTTTTCACTGACGATAGCAAAGAGGTAGATTCTAAAAAATGAAAAAACTGCTTGTAAAATCAAAATAACCGCAAAAATGAGTGCGACACGGGTGATACTCGTGAAAATAACATCTGTATTGCCTATTGCTACATCCAAAAATTTACCTGCCAACAAAGGCACCGTCAGTGACGTAAGGGTAGAAAA